>JAGLTP010000533.1 GCA_023135215.1 Candidatus Heimdallarchaeota archaeon | reverse complement strand
TGAATCTTCAGGACGATTGGGACATAGTCTATGGTAGATCACCTGAAAATCATGGTTTCGATTTATTACTAACATTCTCGAATAGAACTTCAGAGCATTATGGGTTTGCGTACTACGAAAGAAATGCTGCTTTTCACTTTGGTCAATCAGAAGAACTAGGGGAATATAGCTGGATTGCTATAGTTGAAGACTGGGCTGAGAATCTTATTCAACATGAAATCAGTCATAATTTCGGTGCTCACGATAGAGATAGATTGGATTTCCCACCTAGTGTAATGAGTAAGCCTTCAACTCCTGAACAAGCAATTGCTGATTTTACAACCAATTTACTTTGGCTTCAAGTAAACAACTGGTTAATTGAAGACATTTTACTAATTTTGAAGAATAGAGCTATGTTCGATTAATATTGTACTTTACAAAATCGAAAAGCTTAATTATATACGTAAAAGGGAGATAGTGTGGAAATTTGGCCGGATGGTCTAGCTTGGTATGGCCCTGGGTTTGGGACTCAGTGATCCCGAGTTCAAATCTCGGTCCGGCCACCATTTTTACTCTCTTGTTTCAGAGAACTTTTTATAAATGAGTGATTGAATGAAAAACCTATGAAGATAGGATTTGTTACAGATAGTGGTTCAGATATCGATCTTGATTATGCTGAAGAAATAGGTGTAAAAGTTGTTCCTTTGAGTGTAACTTTTA
This sequence comes from Candidatus Heimdallarchaeota archaeon, assembly GCA_023135215.1. The sequence continues at coordinate 6,425 of JAGLTP010000533.1, read as the reverse complement.
GTGATGCAGTTGATGTTGTACATAAAGAGGATAGAAGTTTTAATCTTGATTCCTATTATGGTAAATATGACTCAGTTGACGATTTCTCTGCAAAAACTGCTCAACCAACCCCTAATGATTTTTTTACTGTTTATGAAGAACTAGCAAAAGATGGAGTAGAAGAAATAATTGTAGTGACTCTAAGTTCGGGTTTAAGTGGAACGCTTAACAGCGCACGTTTAGGGGTAAATATGCTTAAAAGGAAAAATGACAAAATTAAAGTTCATCTTGTTGATGCATTGAATGCTTCATATTCTGAAGTGTTGTTGATAGAAGAAGGTATGAAACTAAAAAAACAGGGTTTGAAGGGCGAGGAAATAGCAATAAAACTAAGAGAAAAAGCCAAAACCATCAAAACTTACATACTTCTTCCTTCATTGAAATATTTACGTAAGGGTGGTAGAATCTCAGTAACAAAATATATTCTTGGAACACTGCTAAGAAAGAAGCCAATTACTGTTGTCAATGAAGAAGGTAAGAACGAAGTTGCTACAACTGTAACAGAAACAGACGAGGGTATTCATAAGATTCTAGAATTAACCTCAGAGAATTTTACCAACTTTCCAAAACAAGTTATTATTATCCATGGTAATAATCTGGAATATGCTGGAAGAATGGAGAAACAATTAGAGCAACATTTCAAAGATGTGAAAATAAGAACAATATGTACAGGGGTTACAATTTCTGCACACACAGGACCAGATGTTGTTGCCTTGATATCTGAATTCTGATACTTTCTATTCGTTCAATCTTTCCGAAGTCATAAGCGCTCTTAGATAATCATTCAACGAATGAAATCGTTCTTTGTAGCTCTTCTTCGGATCCATGAATATTTCTCTGCTCATCGTGTGGAACTTTTGTTCTTGTTTTTCTATTATTGTATTATTTTTCGTTCTTATCAATCTAATTCTAGGTTGCTTCTGTATATACACGATTAGATCTAACCATTTTTCAGCTGTAGCTGGATTTAGACCTACTTTTTGGAGTTTAGATTTTGGAAAGGGATCATCTTCGTATTCAACTAGTTTGAATATTGCTTGAGCTCTTTCAATCAGTGTTCGTCGATTCTTAGATTGACTCATAATACATTATTGTATTTTTATATTATAATAATGTATTTATATGAAATGGTAATTTTTCAGCATATGTCTAGTAAAGCAGTTGATGAATCAAACATTAGAGTTGATATCGCAAATCAAAAATGGGCTATAGTGGGAATTGTAAATGCGTTTTTAGATAGGTATAACAAAGAAAATGCAAAGGAATTGATAGAAACATTCACAGAAAAATATAATGTTTTAATTAAACAACACGAAGAAGAGGATTTAACAGAATTGTCCCAATTTTACCGACTTGTTTCAGAATTTAGATTAGCACTTGAATCAGTTCTAGAAACAGGTCCAATTTATGATAACTTATGCGACAGAATGGCAGAAATGTTTGATATCACATTAGCTGGTATTCAAAGACAAGTTGATAATAAAATCCGTCGTCCTACTGAAGATGGTCCGGTCCTTCCAGGCAGTGATAAAACAACATCAATCAAATTCTTCTGTACTGTTTGTGAACAGTTCTTAGATATTCCTGAAGAGTTGAAGGAGCAGCTGCTAAATTCAGATGAAAGAATAGAATTGCCTGAGCATCATGATAAAGAATTAGAGATAAGAATTGTAAGTACGGAGGAAAATTCCTTAAAATCGAATAGCAGTAAATCGAGTATAAAGATAAAATCTGCAAGAGAACTAATGGGATATTCTCTTAAAGAAATTGAAAAGATTCGACAAAATGAGAGCAAGCTAGCGGAGATATTTCCTGAAATTCTTTCACAGGCTAATGATGATATTGGCGAATACTTGAATGTTTTAAGTGTTGGAATTGATGTTGGTTCTTCCACATCACATCTTGTATTTTCAGGTTTAACTTTAAGAAGAGAACAAAGTTTTTTCAATATGTCCAATCGCTTTCATCTGATTAATCGAAAAATAATCTATGAAGGCACTATAATTGACACGCCTCTAATAGACCGCTTTACAATAGATATTGATGCGATTGTTGAATTTTTTGAAGAGGAATACAAGAAAGCAGGCATTAAGACAGAGATGGTAGATACAGGTGCAGTTATAGTTACTGGAGAAACAGCTAAGAAACAAAATGCAGAGGAGATAGTAAGAAGGCTATCTTCATCAACTGGTAAATTTGTCAGTGCTGCAGCGGGACCAAACTTTGAATCACTACTTGGAGCTATGGGAAGTGGAATTGTTGATCAGACTCTAAAAGATGAAAATACTATAATGAATATAGATGTTGGTGGAGGTACTAGTAATCTTGCCATAGCATCTAAAGGCCAGGTTACAAGTACTTCATGCATAAATGTTGGCGGTAGATTGTTAGGAATTGATAAAAATTTCAAAATCTGGAGGATAGATGAACCTACTGAATTCCTTATGAAAGAACTTAATCTAGACTATCAAATAGAAGATGTTATCACTGAGAAGGATGTTAAAGCAATAGCTAAGAAATACGCACATGCTTTGGTTGAAGTAATGAGAGGACCAGCAAAAAGCAAAATTGCCAAAGAACTGATGATGACAAGTAATTTAGATTTTAGCATACTAATTGATGGTTATTCTTTCTCAGGTGGAGTTGCTGAGTTGATTTTTGGGAAGAAAAACACATTTGATGATATTGGGATATATCTTGCAGAGGAAATCCAAACTTTAATTAAAAAGCATAATTTACCAATTCTCGAGCCAGAAAACAAAATTAGAGCAACAGTTATTGGTGCGGGATCATTTTCGCTTTCAGTGTCTGGTTCTACTTGCTATTTCGATAAAAGTATTCTATTCCCTCTTGATAATATTCCGGTGATAAATGTAAATATTCGAAAAGAAAACTTCAGTCCTGAGAAACTTAAGAAAGAAGTCAACCAAGCTTTCAAGAGGTTTGATATGCAGGAAGGTACAGATTTAGTAGCTCTATACTTCAAAGACCCAATCTATAGGAACAATTTTTATCTGACAGATTTCGCTAAGGCAATCGAAGAAGCTTTACCAAACACAATTGCTAATAATAAAATGGTCATTCTGATTTTTGACCAAGATATGGGGGGATCAGTGGGAATTGCCCTTCGTAGAGAAACATCCCTGCAGAATAACCTCATTTGTATGGATGAATTAGAACTTGAAGAAGGTGATTGGATTGATATCGGATCTCCACTCTACTCAGGTCAAGCTTTCCCTGTGACAGTAAAGAGCTTGGTATTCAACAAAAACAAGAATTCGGAATAGGGAACGTTCAACATACCTTCTTGTAATGTCTCCCTTGTTGAAAAATAGGTTTTTAGAAAGTAGAAAGGAGCTTACAAGAAGATACCTCGTTTTCTATTTTCCTATCAAAAGTAACTTCAAGAAACCAGGGAGTCTACGAATTGGAAACAGAAATGCTGTTTCTCTTATGTATTCTTTATGATCATCTCCACTACGAGTGATTAGCTCTCTATCCTCCCATAACCCAATTACAACACATGGAATAATTTGAAACGTAGCTGCAACAAGAGCAATCCAAGTGTTACTTACAAAACCCATTGCAAAACCACCAGATAATAAAGCAAAATGTAGTGGGTGTCGAATAAATGAATATATCTTACCTCTAACTATGCCAGTTTCCTCTGGAAAGACAGAAAAGAGATCTAGACCATGAGTCATCATTGAAAATCCTGCTCTTTCAATTTGAATTGAAGTCGATATCATTAGAAATGAACAAAAAACTATGAGTATAATCTGTGCCCAAATTGGGAGAATTTTAGATCCTTTAATGAATGCAGGATGAAAAAAACACCCATACCATGCAACTAGATATGGTAAAATGAACACATATAGAAATCTTTGATATGCAAGCTCTTGGTATTTCGTTCGATAGAGAGATGCATATCTGAAATGTAGAATTCCTATGCTACACACGATTATACACATAATTGCTTGTGATAAAAGAGGTCCCCACCACTCAACCCTATTTATCAAATAAAAGAAGAATGCTGTGAGTGTTATTAAACTGATTAAATATAAAATCGTAAGAAAGGCATATAGTGGTTTTTTTAATATGGGGACTTTTTCAATGAAGATTTTCATATCCTTTGTATTCATACTCCTCATCTTCCACAAGAAATGAACCTTCTTATTTTTTCCCATTGATTTCAGTGCTCAAAGAAAATAAGTTGGAACCAGAATGGATGAAGAAACTAAATATCTTTATCCAAGTACGAGATGTTATCTTATTCATGTATTTACCAAAAGAACTCGAGGATATGAAGAAAAATCACCGTCCCAGAATATTGGGAGAAGTACCTTACGTCGATGTACAAAAAATAGTAGGTTATTGAAGATTGAAATAGGATAACTATTTTTTTCTCTAAATCTTTTTATTTAACTCTTTTTTCTTAATATTTCGCTAATTCGAGGAAGAGCAATGAAATTACTTGAACCATTTATTTTGAATAACACTGAGATTAAAAACAGAATTGTAATGCCGGGTATGGATACCAATTTTGGTGATGAAGAGGGAAATATTCCTGATAAGCTAATCAAATATTATGAACTAAGAGCTAAAGGAGGAGCAGGTTTAATAATAGTTGAGGGTGCTTATTTTGATAGAGTGGGGGCTGGAACAACTACAATGCTGAGTATTGACAGCAATAAAAGAATTAAAAAATTCAAAGAATTAGTAAGTTCTATTAAAAAACATGGTGCCCATGCTCTATTACAAATATATCATGCCGGAGCTCAAGCATCTTCTTTTATGATTGGTCTTCAAGCTGTTGCTCCTTCAGCTGTTCCATTTGAGATGTCAGGTGAAACACCAGTCCCACTAACAAAGAAACAGATTTCAAATATCGTCAAAGGCTATGGAGAAGCTTGCTTAAGAGCCAAAAAAGCAGGTTTTGATGGAGCAGAAATTCATGCAGGACACGGTTATTTACTCAATCAGTTCTTTTCTCTGCGAACAAACAAACGAGATGACAAATATGGCAATCAATCATTCGAAAACAGAACAAGAGCAGCAGTAGAAGTAATTAGGGAAGTTAGAAGAAAATGCGGTAGTGATTTCATTATTGGGTTTAGACTCAATGGTAGTGATTATATTAAAAATGGTTTAGAAGTAGAGGATGTTATACAAATTGCACAGATATTAGAGAAGGAAGGTATTGATTTAATAAACATTACTGGAGGAGTTTTTGATAGCCCTAGATTTCCCGTTGTTCCATATATGAACTATCCTAGAGGTTGCTTTTCCGACAATGCACAACTTGTAAAAGAAGCATTACAACACACCCCTGTAGCTGTAGTTGGAAGGATAAATACTCCTGAAATCGCTGAGGAGATTTTGCAAAAGAAAAAAGCTGATCTAGTTTCTATTGGTAGGGCTTTGATTTCTGATCCTTATTTCCCTCTCAAGATAATGGAAAATAAAAAAGATTACATAAGAATCTGTATAGGTTGCAATACGTGCCTCAATCAGATTATGACAGAGCAACAAGTACTCTGTGCAATAAACCCAAATATTCTAAAACATGATAAGGAAATCGAAAAAGCAGAGAAATTCTTGAATATCTTAGTTGTAGGGAGTGGTCCTTCAGGATTAGAATTCTCAAGAATTGCTAAAATGCGAGGACATAATGTAAAAATCATTGAAAGAAACTCCTTAATTGGGGGATCGTTGAATTATGCAAAAACAGCTCCAATGAAAAAAGAGGTTCAAAATCTAATAGATTATTACAAGAAAATAATTGAGAGATTAAATATCGAAGTTTCTCTCAACACTGATTTTACAGCAGAAATTGTAGCTAACTACAAACCTGATACCATTGTGCTAGCGACAGGAGTTTCTCCTAAAGTACCAGAAATAAAAGGTCTCAATAAAATTAAATTTAGTAACTATGTGACTGTTTTGAGTGGGTTAATTCCAAAGGGACAGAAGGTAGTAGTATTAGGTGGAGAAATGATTGGTATTGAAACTGCAGAATATCTTTCTTGTGCTAATAAAGAAGTAACCATAATCAGTGATAAAAAAAGATTAGGTACTGATCTCTATTCTCTAGTCGCAAGAGAAGTGATACCAACAATAGAAGAAGACGATAAAATCGAAGTCCTATTGGAAACCCAAATAGAAGAAATCAAAGAGAATGAAATCGTCGCTCAAGTACAAGATAAACACACCAAAATTGATTTTGATGATATTGTTTTGACCTTTGCTGGACCGTCAACAGAGACAGAGGACTTTGCAAGCGGGGGAGCAGATAGGGTTTTCAAGATTGGAGATTGCAAAGAAGTTCATCCCAGGAAAATTCTAGATTCAGTAAAAGAAGGATATGAACTCGGTCTTATTATAGA
>JAGLTP010000532.1 GCA_023135215.1 Candidatus Heimdallarchaeota archaeon | reverse complement strand
GAAGAAATAGAAGAACCTGAGGAAGCAATTGAAGAGGTTATTGAAGAAGTCGTGGAAGATGCTCCAGTTGAAGATGTTGGGGAAGTAGATGAGGGTATCAAGTTAATCGAATTAAAAGATGCACCGATAGAGAATTCTTTGAAGAATCTACTAATACTAACCCAAAACTTATCTTCAATAGATAAACAAGATGTTGATGCAAGAAATGAGATTCAGACTTTAATATCTAATGTACTTGATGAACTAACAGATCATCTTCATATTTTGATGGGAATCGATGAAGAAGACTGGAAAATGTTTATTGAATACCAATTCTCTGATGATGAAGCTGAATATCTGAAAAACATCATATTCCTCATAGCTTCTAAGCTTCCAGAGGAAGTTAGTGAATTAGAGAATCTTACCTCTCTGAATTTTATTGGAACACTTGCTCAAAAACTGGATTTGATTGACGAAACTGTCACAATATATAATCTTGTTCTACAACTTGATAAATCAAATCTACCAGCTCTCAACAACCTAGGTTTGATCTATGCCAAATTAAAACAAACTGATGATGCAATTAATCAATTTGAAGCTGTTCTAAAACTTGAGCCATTAAATGCAAGTGCTCATGCAAAGATTGCAGATCTTTACTTCCACGAAAAACAAGATGTAGATAAAGCAATCGAACATTATAAGAAAGCTCTTGAATGTGATCCTGCTAGAATATCTGCTGGTATTAATCTAGCTGCAGCTATGAGTAAAAACGAACAATACGATGAAGCTACTTCTATACTTCTTAAATGCCTTAAAACAAATAGAGAAGAGCCTGATTTATGGTTAAATTACGCTATTCTACTAGTTAAACAACTAAAATTCTATGAAGCAATTGAAGCATATGCTAAAGCCCTAGCTATAGCTCCAGAAGATTGGAATTTTAGACAAAGAGCTGAAGAGGAAAAAGCGAAGGTAGAAAAACTTGTAGAGTCTCAAATATATTCCGCAACCAAAGAAGATGATATGCAATACGTTGTTGATAAAAGTAGCAAAGTCGAAATAGAAAGAGCGTTCGTATATGCTCAGAATGTTTTAGATGATGAAGTCTTCAAAGCTCTGTTTGATTACTTCAAATCAAAGAAACCTAAATATTTTATACCTGAAGATTTAGAACCCAAATTTGGAAGTATTTTGAATAGAGAAGATTTTCC
>JAGLTP010000531.1 GCA_023135215.1 Candidatus Heimdallarchaeota archaeon | reverse complement strand
TTCCATATACTAACACATTCCATAGGTAAAGGATCTCTGTTTTTGCTCAGCGGAACATTGATTGCAGCTGTTGGTTCAAGAGACATACGTGATATGACAGGAATAGGAAGAAGATCACCATTCATTGGTATCATTCTAACAATAGGACTTCTATCACTTGGTGGTATTCCAATAACCGCTGGTTTTATATCAAAAATGATGGTGATTTTAGCAACTTTCAACGGTGCTGGAGCAATAGGTAATAACATAGCTCTTGTTGTTCTTGCTATCATTAACTCCCTGCTAGCATTGGGTGGTTATCTATACATACTAAAGATAATGTTATTCGATGAACCAGTCGATAAAGCTGAAGAGAAAGTAAAGATACCTATCTTCCAAATGGTGTCCCTTACAATCTTAGCTGTTGTTATCTTGCTATTTGGATTCTGGCCTAATGGAATAATACAAGCAATAGTTGGTATAATATAAAACCCAACCTTTTCCTTTTTCTTTTTCTTTTTTTGATTAAAAAATCTATAAATTCAAGGCAATTAATGTAAGATCTTCTTACTTTAATTCATGGTTTTTGAGCCACTAACAAGAAACGAGTACCTTCTTCAGCTTCAAGATCAGTACCTGGATATAATCTTATATTTTCAAAACCTACTTTTTGAGTTATAAGAATAAGTTCAGTTGCTGATATATTTTTGAGAAGATGAATAGATTCGAAATGCTCTATTTTTCCTGTTTCTTTATCCTCAATGAATATATTTTCTATATGATTCCAAACACCCTTGAAAGCTTGAACTTCATAATGAATGAATCTGGATACTTTGTGCTTTTCAGTTTCCCAAAATGTGGGTTTTGGCCATTCCTCTCTTAAAAGCAGTGAAAAGAAATTTGAATTTTCCAAAATAATGATTCCTTTAGTTTTTAGTACTCTCTTGACATTTTCTAATGCTTTTATTTGTTCCTCTAAAGTAAGTAAATACTGAAAAGGATCATTAAATGCGATAGCAACATCCACTGTCTCATCATTCAGAGAAAGTTCAAGAAAACCTTCTTGTAAGAATGAAAAATTTTCATTTCTCATCGCTTTGAACTTGCTTTTAGCAATATCTAACATTGGTTTTGAGGGTTCAGCTAGAATGAGATTTTTAACTTGTTTAGATAAAGGAATAGCTAATCTTCCTGTCCCTCCTCCAATATCCAACAGAATAGAATCTTGTATTTCCAGTTTTCTTTTTTTCATAATCTGGGTAATAGCTACTATTTCTTCTTTAGTTCTATCTTCTCTTTTCTTTTTTGTTTCAAGATTCCTTTCCATAATTTCTTCATATATTAACGCCCATCGCTCATATGCTTTAATCCAATGAGGATCACTCATAAGAATAAAATATTGTTTTACTTTAAAACTCTAATTGCTCAGAGAGTGAAGTAAGTTTTCTTTGTGTTTTTCAAGAGATTTTTAAACTGTTCTATAATCTTCTGCGTATGATACTTGAAATAATTGATGGAGCTTTTGTAATTGGTGCTGGTACATTAGCTATGATTTTGTGGATTGTTGTTTTATCAACAAAAATGGGACATAAATTCAGAGAGAAGCCATTTGAAAGGTTGTTTCTTGTTATAGCAGAATTTGTTATGTCTATTATTGCAATAATAAGTGGAATAGCTTTATTGCTACAACAAACTTGGGGACTCCCCTTATTTTTCTTAGCTACTGGTTTAATTTTATATGCCTTAATAAATGCAATAGGAATCTATGGTGAGAAAAAATATGGACTTTTAGTAATCGTACTTGTAATCTCTACAATAATCACAATGATTCTAATAGCAATATCTCTTGTAATATTAGTTTTTTAGAATAGATAAAAAATAAAAAATAAAAGAAAGAAAAAGAATTATTCCGCTGGAATTTCTTTTTGTTCTATACCGAGTAGATCTCCTTTCAATTTTCCAAGTAAAGTAGCAATAGCTGCTACAATGTTCTCTGGTCTAGGAGGACACCCATACACCCAGGCATCAATTGGTAAAACGTAATCAATTCCACCTAAGATGAAAGGACATTCTTGGAAAACTCCTCCAGATGCACTACAATTACCTACAGCTACTACAAACTTTGGTAAAGGCATCTGTTCATAAACTCTTTTTACTCTCTCAGCAACTTGAAGAGTAACTGGACCTGTTATTACAAGAACATCTGCTTGTCGAGGAGTACCTCTTAGAGTAATCCCATATTGCTCTAAATCATGTCTTGGTGTTAGTGTATCTACAATTTCGATATCACAACCATTGCATCCACCAGCATTCATGTGAATGATCCAAGGAGATTTAAGCGCACAGTGTACTCCAAATTTCTTTAACCAACCCATTTTTTTCAACCCCTGAACTCCTCAAGATATTTGAGTTTCTTTCCGCCTTCTTCGATAAGTTCCTCTAGCTTCTTATCAGCTTTTTCTCCTTTGTAACTTCCTGATGCACAAATCATCTCATAGTCCTGTCTATTATTGAATGAGAAGAGCGAATTAGATAAAGCTGGTTCTCTATCTATATGGATTGCGTCTTTAGGACAATATGTTTGACAATGACCGCACCACATACACTGGGCTCTTTGTAGCCAAATCATTCCATTGTCTTTATCATCCTTCTCCATGCCTAAACAATGAGTAGGACAGACATTTACACAAGTTCCACACATGATACATCTGTCTTCTATTATTCTTGGTATAGTTCGAATGTCTTCAGGAGGTGGGTGATCTCCTATTCTCTTGAGAACATGTTTTGTTACTGGTCCTTTAGCTTGATTTTTTAGGGCTTCTCCGCCCATTACTAGTACTTTTTTCATCTTCTTTCACCTCAGAAAAACGGTCTATTATACTTCTTGGCTTTAATAGCCTTTCGAGCAAATTCGTCTTGTTCAAGTATCATCTTTTCGCCAGTTTTTTCATTGATAATCATAATCCTGTTAGTGCAAGAGAAGCATGGGTCGTAACTGCGAAGTATTACTGGCATATCTGCGATATATTCCTCATCCATTCTTTTAAGTGTAGCATCGATATTGCCTAAGGATGGTGCTCTAATCTTGTATCTCTCTGGTGTATCAGTACCATTAGCAATACCATAATGAAAATCTTCACCTCTTGGAGCTTCAGCTCTTGACATATAACTTCCTTCAGGAATTCTAGGTTTAACTCTAGCTAAAAGCTCACCTTGAGTAGATTCCAAGTTATCTAGTATCTGTTTACACATCTGAATGGATTCCAGAGTTTCATCTAATCTCACAAGAGTTGTAGCAAGAATATCACCTTCATTATAATAAACAAGGTTCCAATCTATTTTATCATATAATTCATATGGAAAAGCTTTTCTCACATCAAAAGGTAATCCTGAACCTCTTCCAGTAGGACCATTGGGTGTTGTTTTCTTTGCATCTTCTTTAGTTAATATTCCTACATCTTCTAAACGATTACGGATTGATGCTTCTTCTGTGAAAACTTTCTTGTGATATAATACTTTCTTTTCCAATTCATCAAGCAGAGGTTTTGCTCTGTCTGCTTTTTCTTTTGGGATGTCTCGTTTTACACCACCAGGTAACATCAAAGCTGGATTTACTCTGTTCCCGCTGAAATCTTCTACAATATCCATTATAATCTCACGATCTCTCCATGAAATGTGCAACATTGTATCGAAACCAGCATCGTGAGCAAGAATACCATACCATAGTATGTGAGAATGAATACGTTCTGCTTCACAACTAAACATACGAATTAATCTCGCTCTTTCAGAAATTTGGTCTTCAATTCCAGCAAGTCTCTCAACTACACGAACGTAGATGTTTTGATGAACAGCACTGCAAATTCCACAAGCCCTTGGGATTAGCATAGTATTCTGACGCCAAGTTTTATTTTCCATAGCTTTTTCAATACCACGAAGGTTAAACCCTATTCGGATATCAGCTTCAACTACTCTTTCTCCTTTTACATGGATAATAAAGTGCGCGGGTTCTTCACACCAAGGATGTTGTGGTCCAATAAAGATGTGATGATCAGCATCAGGAGGAGCATCACTTCCATCTACAAGAGTTCTAAATCTTGATCTAAATTCACCTGTCATATTAATCCTCCTCCAAAGTTTTCCTGGCGATATCCAATGTGATTTCTTTAATTTGCTCCCAGCCATATTCTTTACGTAAAGGTCTAACGTCATCCGGCCATCTCTCTGGTAAGATTATTCTTTGTAAGAACGGATGATTTTCAAAATAGATACCAAAGAAGTCGTAAATTTCTCTTTCGTAATAATCGGCAGAAACAAAGAAATCAACCATACTTGGAGTTTTTGGATTTCCTTTATCAACTTTTGTTACAAAGAAGTTGATAGGAACTTCTCTAAATTCCTCCTCAATTCTATGTTGTAAATGATAACAAACGTTGAATTCTTTCTCCTTTTCAATTCCAGAAATTGTTGTCAGGTGATAAATACCTGCATCCTCACGAAGTATTTTCATTAATTCATAAGCATTTTTTGCTGTAGAATGTACATCGAAATGCCCTTCTTCAACTTTTACAATATCTTCTATGAGTTTTTCTGGCAAAGTTACATTTAAAATTCCTTCTAATTCTTTGAGTTCAGCACTCATAAGAAATCCTCACTTTCGATTTAATAAATTCTTTTTGTAGTTATTCAAAAATGTTATGCTGTGGAGATATCAGAATTTCTTTGTAAAAACATAATCACTTGTCTTGAATTTCTCTGGAATTTCTTGAAAGTACCACCCTCTTGCTTGAAGTATTAACAGATTGCTAATCATCCATGGTTCTATCTTTAGATTCTTAAAACGAAACACCTCTTCAGATATCCAATCTCCATCGGCTTCTTTAATTTGAAACCATTCATTTATTGATAAAAATCCCCCAGTGTACAAAACTCCATACGCTCTCTCCAAAAGCTCAGGAAGGGATTGAGTTAATTCTTTAATTAGCTCATCATCTTTTTTTTCTTGTCCATTTACAATACCATTTAGTATAGCTGTTTTTGTGTTAAAATTATCTGATAGCTTTGGTTTAATTGGGGGGAATCTCTCAAAATCAGGATATACGGCATTTTCTTCACACAAATAGATTTTATTCATTACAGATCTGAACCTATATCCTCTAGTAGTTAGAGCAACTAGATAGGCGATATCTATGTTATTTATTTTATAATCTCTTTTTACAATGTTAATTCCTTCAGCAGTATTGATTTGAGTTTTTGCTTCACCAAAGCATTCGGTTTGATCTAAAACGTCAGGAATTATGTGTGTTAGATTTGTTAAAAAGTATTGATTAGGTTTGTTGTAAAAGTCTGTGAAATTTCTTAAAATCTGTGCATTGGCATCTTTTTCAGGTAGTACCATACAAATGAAATAATCCAATCTTTCTATATAACTTATTCGGAAATTGAAAACAGTAGCATCAATTACTAAGAATCTCATCCCACATTTTCAGATCTTCTTTAGCTTGTTCAGGATCAAGTTTTGCAATGATAAATCCTGTGTGAACAAGGACATAATCTCCAACATCTAGAGGTTCCTCTAGAAGGGAAGTATCAGCTTCTCTTCTCACTCCTGTAATATCAATCATTACTCTGGTTCCTTCAAGAAGTTCTGTAACCAAACCTGGGATTGCT
>JAGLTP010000530.1 GCA_023135215.1 Candidatus Heimdallarchaeota archaeon | reverse complement strand
TCATTAATACCTATTCAGGTAATGTAAATGTAACAAGAATTTAACAAGGATGTATCATTGAATGGATAGTCTACTTGTAGAATGGTTGGAACAATATCAGATAGAATACAAATTACATACCCATCCTGCAGTTTTTACAATAGAAGAAGCGAAAGAACACTGTGGTCATATTCCAGGACTTCATTGTAAGAATCTCTTTCTGAAAGACATTAAAAGAAGACAATACTTTCTCATAACGATTCCTGCAGAAAAAAGATTAGACTTTAGGGAATTTGCAAAGAAAGTAAAACTGCCTTTTGTCAAATTAGCTGATGATAATGAAATGCAAAATTTGTTAGGTTTATCAAAGGGTGCAGTTTCTCCTTTAGGACTCGTAAATGATGTGAGTAAGAAAGTGATCTATTACATTGATAAAGAAGTGTTTCATGCAGATAGAGTTACTTTTCATCCAAACATTAACACAGAGACATTAGAATTATCAAAAGAAGCTTATCATCAATTAGTTAAATGCACAGGTAACAGATTCATGATTATGGAATTTAAATCTAAAATTAATTAGTATTAGTTCTTCTCCTTTTTATAAAATAAGAAATAACGAATACTGAGGGTAGGATAGACAGAAGAGCTTTAATTGTGCTGTATGTTCCATCAAAGATATAACTTAAGGGATAGGGATCTATCGATTCAGAGGGACCATCAATTGAATAAGGGATTACACCATCTAAGTCTGACCAATAGTTACCTTCAAATGTAGTTTCATCGTACCATAAATTTTTTGAACCAAAATCTCTTGCTTGAGAATCAGTTTTGTTATGCTCTCTTTGCCATAAACCATTGTCGATAAATCTATTGTGGTGAATTCTATTACTCAAGCATGATTCATATAAACTCACCCCATACCAACCATTATTGGATATATTATTGTAAGAAATAGTGTTTCTTCGAGCTTCTCTCAAATAAATACCTTTGTCACCATTCATTATAGTATTATTGATAATTGTTGATTCTTTAAATTCACAGAATATAGATTCTCCCATAGAATCTGTGATTGTATTAGATGAAATTAAAATGCCTTTTCCACCTGAATTCCATATTGATATGCTGTCTCGATTATTTGTAAAGTAATTGTCTCTAATAATGTTGTATGAACTATTTCCTTCAAAAAAAATCCCAGATGGAACAATAAGATCATCAATGCCGCCATGAAGATGTAAATAACCATCATTACAACTTATTATGTTTCTTTCAAAAGTGCAATTTTGAGTATAAATTGTATGGATTCCAGCTCCATTATTATGAATGAAATTATTCCTTACAATTGCATCTTGAGATTCTCTTAGATAGATACCATTGTCCACAGAATCTTTGATCTCGTTATACTCTACTATACAGTTAGAAGTATTAGAAACACAAATTCCCTCAAACATACTATTCCTTATAGTCGCAGTACCTTTCTCACAATTTCTTATATAAATTGATAATCTTGAAGACCAAAAATTTGGGTATCTGAACAACGAAGGTTTCGATAGCACACTATTTTCTATAATGAAATGCTTAGTAGTATCCATAATCATTATGTTGTTATGATTAGAAGTTGTTGAGTTAATTCTTAAATTCGAGATGATAAATGGGTTGGATTCTGATCCATTGCCTGGAAAACCATAGTCTGTGAAATTCTGATCACCAGAAATAAAGATTGGTTCGTGATCTACTAGAATTTCTGTATCTATACTCCAATCTCTAGCTGAGCTTTCAAACGCTAAGGCAGATAAGAACATTATAGTTAACACTATCAAATTAACAAATAGATCAAACTGTCCGCTAGTCATCTCTTAATATATGGAACCATACACTCATAAAGATTATCAGCTGAAAACGAAGAAAAGTTAATGTTTATTCTTGTTTTTTAGTGAAAATTGAAGTCAAATATCTCCGTAGGGAAAATGGAAACTCTTTCACTTCTTTTAATGAGAGGAAGAGGAAACTTAGGAGAAATCTTGCTCCTGTAACAAATGCTAAAGCAATAATCAGAGCAGTATTTTCAGAATACCATCTTTGTAGAATCTCAACCATATATCCCCCACTGAGTGTTCCAATGAAGTAAAATATGCCAGTGACTAAACTAAGGAATCCAAAATATAATCCACTTTCTTT
>JAGLTP010000053.1 GCA_023135215.1 Candidatus Heimdallarchaeota archaeon | reverse complement strand
AAATATCTCCCCTTGTTAAATTTTACAAGGCTGAGAAATACCATCAAAATTATTTCAAACTAAACGCTTCTCAACCCTACTGTAAAATAATAATAGAACCAAAAATTGCTAAATTCAAGGAAAAATACTCTACTCGTCTTTTGCTAGAATAAGATAAATTGGTTTTTTAATTCATTATTCCACAAGGTGCATGTTGTATTTATCGAAATTACAGTTGGGACAAGAATGAGATATCCTGTTGTGTGGGTTGCTTTCTATTTTTATTCTACTTTCAAAACCGCATTTAGCACAAGAAAACATGATGTTACGAGGTTTAGGTGATTGTTTTCTCCACTTCATTATGCTAAGATGTGATCCCCCAATAGCAAAAAGAATTACAATAAAAAAGATATACTGATTTTCTCTTAAGACTCTTTTGGGCGTTACTTTGAAATAGGGTTGAAAATCATAATAATGCATGTTTTCGGGAAATGTCTCTTCTTCCACAGTTTTTTCAAAAAACAACAATGAAATTTCCAGCATAACATCTTCCCATTCCTTGTCATAAAAGAAAGTAGTTGTTTGTTTCAATTTCTCAGAACTTGAAGATAATAGTTGTTGTGAAAAATCTATGGCACCAGAGTATTCACCTATGCGGAAATAAACAATTATAAAATCTATTCTTTTTGTTTCAGCACCAAGGGAAACTAAAGTTATCTCAATTCCTAAAATATGTTCACCTTCGTTCAAGTTAGTTGTTTCAAGCGTAGCTTTTAGTTCAATTATCGATCCTTCATCTCCTTGAAAAATTTGATTTTGACTGATAGCTAAGCTGTTTTGAGTAGAAATAATAACAATACTAATAACCAATAAACCAAGAATTCCCTTCAGATTACGCATCTGTATCAAAATGGCTTACTGTATCCGCTCTTATATTATTTTCGCATTGATATTTTGCTTTTATGGTCGTTTTTATTTTCTTAAAAGGGACGTTTTACACTAATCCTTTTTCGAAACATATATCAAGAGTTCCTATACATCTTCTATAGGTAGATTCTATGTCTTTTGTGATTTTTGTAGCGGGTTTACTCGAATATAATTCGGGAAAAACAACCATTGCAAAGGAAATGATTAATTTCTTTGAGAA
The DNA here is from genome assembly GCA_023135215.1 of Candidatus Heimdallarchaeota archaeon. The sequence goes on along the minus strand of JAGLTP010000053.1, from coordinate 6,905 downwards.
AGATCTCTCTCTTAAAACAACGCCATTTAAGCCATTAAGTGGAAATAATTTGTTTTATAATTATGAGAAAATAAAGGAATATACTGAGAAGTATAATCAATTCGTTTCTTTAGATATAGTGGAATTATTAGCTTGTTCTTCCAGTAAGATTAGTCCTATAATTGCTAACCCAGTTCATAGATTAAACACTCAAGCGCTCTCTTACGAATTCTTTAGGGAAGGTTCCATTAAAACATTTTACAATCGTTATCTGAGCAGTGAAACACTACTTCAAAGATTTTCGATTTGCGATTCTTCAAGCGTTTATAATTCAATCTTTATAGTAAATGATCCCATCTATGGAAACCAGAAATTCTGGAATGATATCTCCTTAACTGATGCAATAATAAAACAGAGTAAAGATGTAAGAACATACAAAAATGAACAAGAATATTTCTCATTAAACAGTCAATTTTATGCAGATGCAACAGAATCAGCTTTTAAACATATAAAGGAAGAATCACAAACCATAGTAATTGAAGGTTTCAACAATTCCGCTCATCCTGCTTGGTGCATTAGAGAATCTAATGCTGTCATAATTGTTGGTCCCGGCTCAGTTTACATATATGAACCCGAAACATATTTTAGAGCTATTGATAACTTTCGTTCAATAAATCGAAACAAACCAACAACTACAGATGACATATTGAACTTTATAACACCAACTAAAGCTTATTCGCTTTCTATAGATGAAGAAAAAGGGAAAGAGGAAATAGATCAAATTTGTAAAGAATTATACGAAACATACAAGTAAACCGCTTTTCTATTCGAAATTTCAGTTTTTATTTGTTGAGTTTTTATGTTGAACTAAGATAAAGGAGTCATAAAGGTGACTAAATTTGTCTATGTTCAGTTCACAACATGGTTTGGAATCAGTAAATAATGAGCTTATGGAATGCATTAATGAATTAAGATTCAAATCTATAGGTATTGTAGATGTTGCAGTGGTATCCCTAGAAGGTTTACCTATAGTATCGCTTGTTATAGAAAGAGTTGAGGAAACAAGATTTGCAGCAATGACTGCAGCAATGCTTTCATTAGGAGAAAGAGTGGCAATTGAGCTGAATAAGGGTATCTTAAAGAAAATCTTCGTAGAAGGAGATCACGGATACATAATTACTATGCAAGCTGGTGATACAGCAGTTCTAACTGTTAGTGCAACAACAGATACTAAATTAGGTTTATTATTTTTAGATATGGAAAGAACAGCAAATAAAATAACTAATGCTCTATCATTTCGTTGAAATCAATAGCTCTATAAGACTATTTCATGGTAGAGCGAGCTATAATATCTGTTTTTATTAATTCACATGCAAGAACCTTTGTCGTATTTTCAATTGTCCCTTCAGACATATAAAACTCAACAACACTTCTATATGATTCCGATTTTTTCAAATCAAGAGATTTTATCTTCTTTACTTCTTGATCAACAAATTTTGTTCTTTCAATCCATCTGTTTATTTCTTCCGTTTTATCAATTAAGAAGAGAACCACAGGAATCTTTGCCTTGCCGTTAGTGAGATAATTTTTCTTGAATTCTTCAATAACGTCGTCCCTTGGAATAACGGTTAAATCAACATAATCACTTATTTCGGAAAGTCTAAACAAAATGGGTAGTGTTAATACTGTATCAGAACACCAATTTTCAGCAAATACTAGTAATTTAATGTGAGAGTGAATATCTCTTATTTGACTCTCCAAATCTTTGGGAACTGAAACTTCCGAATAAACCTTAGCTAACCTTTCTCTATTTTTTGGCGTTCTATCAACAAATTCTGGATAAGAACAACCTTTTGTGATAAAATAATCTAAACCTAATGACATTTCATAATCACCTATTTTTAGCATTAAAAAAACCTAACTTATGAACAAAATGAACAAAATGAACGAAAATGATGCGAAAAAGAGAAAAACAACCAATTTAAATTATAATTGATACATTTGGGTGAAGCAAGTAGAAAATACTTTAGTTCAGAAGTTAGTTACGCTTTGAAAAGAAGTGAAATGCAACTTAAATCAGTGCTAATAGAATCAAGTAAAAAGAGCTCTGGTATTTATTACACTCCCAACTTTATAGTGTATCACATTACCAAGAATGCAATATATCAATCTCTTCTAAGTAGAATAAACATATCCTTGAATTTGGAAAAACAGTTAAGATCTTTGAGTGAACTAGAAAAAGAAGAAAATAAGAATATTGCAAAATTGGTCGCTGATGAAATATTGCCTTCTTTCTATGTGTCCGATATCGCAATGGGTTGGGGAGTTTTTCTTCTCCATTCTTTTGATATCTTATTCAATATATATGAAATTCTATTTACTAATCATAATGAAATTACTCCTGATTTTAATCTAGAACATTCTAGCGATTTATCCTCAGTAAAGGAATTCATAATTAGGCAAATTATTTCTAATAATATATATGGTGTGGACTTATCACAAGAATCAGTTGAATTGGCGAAATTAAAGGTAATTGAAAAATCTCTTCAAATCACGAAACAAGATGAAATAGTCTTACCAAAAATAAATTTTACAACAGGAAATTGTTTAACAGGCAATATAACTCCTATTTCACAAGAATCAAGCAAGAATAGTGATTCTACATTTATTGATTGTAAAGTATCAAAAATCTCAGAGAAAAATAAGCAAAAAGTAAAACAATGGTTATTTGATCAGGACTTAGTTCATTGGAGTGAAATCTACCCCAATGTAATAGAATCTGGAGGATTTGATGTAATAGTAGGTAATCCACCCTATATAAATGTTAAAAGATTAAAGCTTGAAGAAAGAAGATTTTTATCTAAATTCTATAAAACATATAACTCCAATGGGGATATCTCTAACATCTTCTGGGAAAGAAGTATTAATTTGTGTAAGAATGGTGGTACTGTTTCCTTTATTACTCCAAGGTATTGGTTGGAGGGTTGTGATAGCAATTCATTAAGGAATTTTATTTTACAAAATTCAACATTAATGGAAATTATTGACTTTAGAAGTAATAGAACTATATTTAAGCAAACTGAAGATACGCTTGGAATTGATACGGCAATAACTACTGTTCAGAAAGGAAAACCTGTTCAGGATAGTTTCAATCTTTATCTATCTAAAGATAATTCTTTGATTACGCAACTTGACAATAAGCGATTTAGACATCTTAAAGTAAAACAAACCGCTCTTACAGAAAATAGATGGATATTTGAAAAACCTACAATTATTCAAAGAATCGAAAATAAAGCAGCTTACTTACTAGGTGATGATAAGAAGCATAGACGGTTTGAAGGAATTTGTGAAATTGGAAAAGGGTGCTCTACTGGAAACAATAGTATATTCCGTTTAATTCATCTTACTAATAACGTGTTTGAAGGAATGAATGGTGAAAAATTACATCTGAAAGATAGTGAAATACAAGCTCTCCGATTATTGATCAAAAACAGCGATATTCAACGATACTGGTGGGAAAGAAGAAACCAATATTGGATTTTTCTGAAGAATAGAGATGTTAATGATTTTCCAAATATTAAATCCTATTTGGAAAAATATAGAACAAAGTTAGAGAAAAATAAGGACAAATATAGATTAAAGAATTATTATGATTATGCAGCTTACCGTTCTCTTCCCCTCATTGAAAGAGCAACCAAAATAATCTGTCCTTATCAAGCAACCAAAAATAAATTCGCTCTAATTACAAATCAGAAAGAAAAAACAATTAATGAAACAGACGTAATTACTATTGCAATTAAAGATCAATTTTCAAAGAAACTCAATTGGTTTTATTTACTAACTGTACTGAATTCGGAAATGATACATTACTATATTAAATACATGAACAAAAAAGTATACAATCTTTATGATTTCCGTTCAAATCAAATAGCGAATATCCCTATTTTGAAGTGTTCTAATCAAGATTCGGTTCAGAAAATCGTTGAATTTTTACTTAGCATATATTCGAGGAGAACTGGATTTTCTAATGATTCTTTTAAACAATTATTCTCAACCATAACCGAATTACTAAATTCCATCGTCTTTGAAATCTACTTTGAGGAAAAACTTTCTACCAACTTGTTGGATCTGATTGATAAGAAACTAAAGCATCTCTCTCTAAGAGAAATCTCTAAGGAAAAAGAATACGAATTAACACAAGAATTTGAAAAAATTTTAAGTGATGAAGACATCCGGAGAGATATTCTCACAATATCTCAATTATTTGAAGTTAAGAAAATAAGAAAGGATTTAAGACAGATCTAGAGATTGGTTGTGCTTCTTAAGCCATTTTCCTGGAGTAGAAAAAATAATCCCCTCAGCTTCGCTTAAGGTTGAAATTAATTTTTCAAACATGTTGATATTATGCACAATGTCTTCTGTAGATAAATATCTATTTTGCTTTATATTATATGCAAAGTGCCAGGAATGTAGGTTAATAGAAACATAAGAATCTAAGTTTTTTGAATTTTCTACAATTCGCAGATAATTCTTAATAGTATCCTCAATTTCTCTGTTTCCTTCAAACAAGGGCCAAAGATAGGTATACATTCCTTTCATTGGACTTTTCTTTGGTGTTTTAATAACTGGAAATTCTATTAAATTCTGATTGATGGGGTATGGTCGAATAGCTTGCATAGATTCTTGATAAATAGAACTATCGTAAGCGAATCCTAGATTGGATAAGATGCTAGTTGTATTATTTGTAATTCTCATATATGGAGCTCTAAAACCCATCATTTTAGTTGATAAAAGGGTTTCAAGATTCGTCTGTGCTTTTGTGATTATCTCTTCTTCTTCTAGTTTAGTGAATTTTATCCCTGTTTCCTCACCTGTTAGATCTTCATGGTCATAACCATGCACACCAAGTTCAAAAAGTGGAAGCTTGAACAATTTAATTTTCTCAGGGTATCTCTTATTAAATATCTTGGTGCTTCTAGCTTCAAAATAGAAGGTTGTTGGTAATTTTTCGTCTAATAAATGTTGAATAAAAAGATCAAATCCCTCTGCAGTTCCTCGAATGGAAGCAGCATCTTGAGGATTATCAATTAACTCAGGATTATGTAAATGAATCGGTTTACTTACTGCATGCTTCAAATTGGTTATAGGATATCCATAATCTCGATCAAAATCCACACAGATAAAAATATGAACCACCTATCTTATCCCCATTGATTATTTATAACTAAGAGTTTTACTTGCTAAAATAAACGTTTTTCCTCTTATTTCAACAACATTACAATGTGTTAAGTTAGCAATATTATCTGCTATAGCTTTTATCCCCTCGGTAGGAACAATTTTCAAACACTTGATTTTAACTACTTGGTCTTTCTTTAGAACTGCCTTAACCTCGGAGATTATACCCTCCGTTATCCCTCTTTTACCAATCCTGATTTTAGCAGGGTCATGACGGATTCTATCAGTGTTCGTTTTCATTCTTATCCTCCATATTTTGATAATATGGTATCCTGGTATAGCCATTACAGTGGAAGCATTTGATTACTACTACCTTGTTAGATGAAGACAATCTTACTCGGGAATTGATTCCAGGATAAAGAAAGGATTTACATTGTTTGCAAAATCTCTTAGTCCATTGAGAAGGAAATCTTATTCTCGTACGCATTTGAATCTTTCTTGCTTGCAATGCGTATTTCTGTGCCATCTCTAAGTCATCTCCAATTACTCTATCAGCTTCTTTTAGAAGATATATTACACGCTCTGTTATATCGTCTTGAGAAATTAATGGTTGTTTAGCCCTTCGAGATCTTTTTCTTTTAGAGTGAGGTGGAGGGGTTTTTCTTGATGGCATTAATTTCATCCTTAAAAGATGTGATAAATTGTCCTTATCAACGTTTCTTTATTGAGATTATTTTGCTACCAGAGCTCATTTCAATAGTGGATATAAGTGATATTTTTTTGAATCTATGAGGGTGGTGCGGGGATATTTTTGACTAACTTCTTGATATCTTCTTCAGTAACAATCCGACCATATTGAAAAATTGGCTGTGGGGGTGCCTCTTCTTGTTGTTTCTCGGACACTTTCTCTGTTTGATTTTTTATTTGTTCCAACTTTACTTCTAAAATACCATTAACTGGGCTAGTTTTGGTTTCAATAGTTTGTACCCTCTGCAAAGGTTGTTTTTTGTAAGAACTCAGGTAGGGAATGTGTTCCTCAATGTTTATCATATCGCTCCAATTGAAAGTATCCTTTGACCAATTCGTTAAGCCAAAGAGAAAAAGAACCTTTCTTCTTTTAACTTCATTGTAGGGATGAAATCGTAATAAAAAGGATAATTTTTGCTTATATCGTTTTGAAATTTTTTCTAAATCTATTAGAAATTTAGCTCCATCTTCATATGAAGAGAAAATATGTAAAAACATCATGTTAGTTGCAGGTTTTTTTCTTTTCTTTTGCGTGGAAAAACAATTTGATAAATTCAATGTACTTGGTTGATAAGAGAGCAAATCCTTAATGTAGTTCCTTGCAGAATTCTTTTCAAATTCTGAAAATGAAAATGATGTAAAAACTAAACATTTGCTATCAATTCTAATAATTCGAGGATCTTCTGTTCTCTTCATGGGTTCTTGATAAAGTGCTTTAATAGATGTTGCAATATTTGTGTGATTTAAAGGGGTGAAAACTAGAAAGGGATCTATTTGACCCATTCTATCGATTTTATTTAAGAGAATTGAAACCTTCTCAATAACATTGCCCGCGCTATTAGCAGGGACAAACAAAAAAAACCTGATTGAAGACTGTGTTATTTGTGTTACGTAAGTATACTCAAAGGAATTTAAATAATTTAAAATCTTCTGAGATAGATACTTCCTTGGTGAATCTTCCACTTTGTAGACTGAAAACCCAATAATAGCTACTGCTTGAGTCT
>JAGLTP010000529.1 GCA_023135215.1 Candidatus Heimdallarchaeota archaeon | reverse complement strand
TCACATTTTTCTATTGTCATCCCAGGTTCGCAGTAATCAAGGAGAACTTCAAAAGGGTCAGCATCGGGATTAAGGAATTGAGCATATTTCTTGTTATATTCAATCATCTTTTCAAGCTCGGGAAGAAAAATAGTAAAATCAGCTTTTTCCTTAGCTTTCTCCCATGCTTCAGTAGCTAAGACACAATGTTTCTGGAATTCCCCAACGAAATCAGGAGGAACTTTAACAAGTTTGTTGTATTCTCTTTGAATGAGATACACATTACGTTTCTCTAAATCTGAAAATTTTTCGTAATCAGGATGTTCGAGTATTTGTTGAAGAAGCTCTCCCTTTCTAGGATTAATCTTTTTTTTGTGTTCTAATTCTGCGATAAAAGCCATTTGTTCTGCTCTCTGTTTAAGTCCACCAGAGGGCATTGTAACATCTTTATCCCAGTATAGTAACATAGCAATTTCTTCAACAATAAGAGATTCCTTGTATAACTTGAGCAATTCTTCATATTTCTTTCGCATAGAATAATTCAATACGTAATAACTCATAAATTTTCCGTTGTATTGTTTTAAGTCTTAATTTCTCTTAATTTTACTCTAAGCTTCTCCAATTGTTCATCAAAAATTCCTCAATATTTTAATAGTAAAGTATTATTTGATTATCTAAATGAAATTTGAAGAATTAAGTTTTGATAAAGCACCTGTATTGAAAAGTGAAATTCCTGGACCTAGTTCCAGAAAAATATTGAATCTGCAAGAGAAGTTAGAAGGTAGAACAGTTTCCTATCCCAAAAGCTCTCCTATTGCTTTTGCTCAAGGATTTGGCGCAACAATTAAAGATGTGGATGGTAATATTTTTATTGATTTTTTTGGTGGAGCTGGTGTCTTAGCTTTAGGTCATTGTAATCCTTATGTTGAAGAAAAGGTGATTGAAATTCAGAAGAATATCACCCATACTCTAGATTTTCCTACTGAAATACGCTTAGAGCTAGTTGAGAAAATCCAGAAAGTTTTGCCAGGTGACTTGAAAAACAACTCTAAAATCGTTTTTGGCGGTCCAACAGGTTCTGATTCTGTTGAGAGCGCTTTTAAATTATCGAAAGTAATCACAAAAAGACATGGGATAATTGCATTTGAAGGAGCATATCATGGGATGACATCTGGAGCTCTTGCTTTAACTTCTGGTAAATTTTGGAAGGAACATTATTTGCCTTTAATTCCTGAAGTTCATTTTATTCCTTATGCATATTCATACAGATGTCCATTCAAAACTAAAACAGCTAAAGAATGTGCTAATGCTAGTGCTGATTATTATGAACATGTTTTAGAGGATCCTCACTCTGGTATTGTAGATCCTGCTATGACCATTATAGAACCAATACAGGGTGAAGGTGGAAGTATATTTCCCCACAATAGTTTTGTTAAGAGAATAGCTGATATAAGCACCAAATATGAAATACCGATTGTTTTTGATGAGATTCAAGCTGGTTTTTGTAGAACAGGAAAATTCTTCTCTTCTGAACACTCAGGAGCTTCACCTGACATCATGACAATGTCAAAAGCACTTGGCGGAGGATATCCTCTTTCTGCAATTGCTTACAGAAAAGATTTAGATGTTTGGTCAAAAGCTGCACATATAGGTACTTTTAGAGGTAATGTTACTGCTATGGCAGC
>JAGLTP010000528.1 GCA_023135215.1 Candidatus Heimdallarchaeota archaeon | reverse complement strand
GATGTTTTCTCATTGTTCTATACACAAACAATGAGTTTGAAACAGAGCTCAAACATGCAAGAGGAGATAATGACATTTCTGAGGAATTTTACTTCTGAAGACTTTGATCATAGATAAAGATTTTTTCTGCTAGAAGTAATAAAATTCCAATTATCTATTTGATAAAATTTTTCTATTTTCTTAATCTTGATATTAAGATTGCAATTGCTATAACTCCGACGAGTACAGCTGTACTAATCAGGGGATATATGTAAGGTAATGAAGAGAAGGTTATCCTGTCATATCTGTCAGAAATTGGTAGGTGAATATAGATTATAGGCGAATAAGTTGTCCAAGGGAAGAGATTTTGATCTTTCTCTGTTATAGTTGCTGGAGATAATTTTAGAAATGATAACATGCCAGTTTCTGTTGAAGAATCTTCTGAACTTTCTACTGATACAAAATCTGTAGTTATTATCTCATAAATAGAATTATATTTGATTATCAGAGGAGGAATCGTGAAATTTACTGGAAGATCTGTAAAGGTTTCTTCTATTATTAAAATATCACCAGGATAGAGAGTTATGTTTGCGAAACTTACTTGAGTTAGCGTCATCGTTGGTGAAGTTATTGGAACTAGAGGTGTCTCAACTCCTTCATGTATATATGTACAATTTATAGCTTCTAGGGTGTATTCATTTAAATCTAAAAGCTGACTAACAGACACATTAGTGGGTGACAATCCTTCATTTATTATTTCATATTCAACGTAAGCGGTTTCATTATTGCTAGAAAGAGAATAATCATGATTTATGGAAATTTCTGGAAGTGGAAACGCTGGTCTTGGTTGATTTTCTAACGACACAGGTGGAAGTAAAATACCAAAAGATAGCGTAGAACTTATGACATTTACTGTCTCTCCACCATAAATCCAGGATATGGTTGTACCAGTCCAAGGATTCTCAATCTCAGTAGATGGTTGATCTTTATCTGATATGAAGCTAATAATAGCGACATAGGTATTCAATCCAATATAACTATTAGCACTTATCGAGAACTCTCTTGATAGATTTTCATCTGCATTTATTTGGTCTATATCAAATGATTTTACAAGAACTACATCAGTAGGTTGCCAGAGATAATTAAATCTGATATTAGCTATATCAACATGAATATCTATTGCAGGAATGGTTCCAAAGTTGCTGATATTCAAAGTAAAAGAAAGTTGATCACCAACTCTGTAAATCGATTCTTCTGAATATAGTAAACTTTCCAAAACCGCTTCATCATCACCTAATTGTAGATTTAATCCATTAGTAAGTCCATAATATTCTGTACCTTTACTATCGGTGTACTGAAATATACTTCCAGTGGATATGAATGCATTTATCGATGCATCATAATTGCTTAGAAATCTACCACCAGAGTTCATTGCAGCAAAAAGAGCAATCATAAGATTCTTGTAGTCACTTTCTGTTGTTTTGAAAACTGCATAATCAGTAGAACCAGATGTTTCTATTGAAAATGATAATGCACCAAACTTATCATCTGAAGTAGGTATATCATCAATCATCCAGAAGGTTTCATAGGTTTCATTAATGTCTAAATATGGTATAGTAGCTACTAGATAATTACTATCATATGAATCTATAGATACGAAATCATTGGAACTGAAATTAAACATAGGTTTCTCGTAATAGAATTCTTCGTAGACAATGTCATATGCATCTTCAACAGCCATAGCTAACTCAGTTAATATTAATGTTTGATAATATGGATTTGTAACTAAATCTAGGATATCGGTCCCATCTATAATTGGCTGGATTCTTACACTAACTGCTTCATATAAATCACGTGAAATTCCATTTGAACAATAAATTGTTGCGTATTCATTTACTTCTATTGTTTCATTATCCATCCATCTAGCAGGGGAGAGAGAAGTTGTGTTATCATACCACCCTTGAACATCTAAGATAGGAATTATGAAACTCCAACTTGCATATCGAACCTCAAGTTCAACAAAGGATTCGAAAGATTCATTGACTTGTAAATCATCATTCAAAACCGGTATAACAATCCCTTCTTCT
>JAGLTP010000527.1 GCA_023135215.1 Candidatus Heimdallarchaeota archaeon | reverse complement strand
CTAGTAGAGCATATCTTGAGATAACCTTGGATTCTTTATCATAGTTTGGATAAAATGCAGAATTCTTAAGAAAGGTAGGATGCAAAAAGCGTTCGATTAGGGGATCAAAGAAATTTCTTGCTTCTTCGTCTAGTTCCTCTAATATCTGATCTTTGTTAATCATCTCTTGAATATAATAATCAATCAAATATGCACCAAAAGCTGTACCTTCGAATTCTGGATAATTGAGATAAAACTCAATTGCTTTCAATGCTTCCTTGGAGTTTTTCTTTATCTTCTCTAAATCAATTTCTGAAGGTAATTCAATAAGCTGTTTTCCCCGATCACGAGGAAGAAGATGTTTACCATCTTTTTCAAAACTAAGAACCATTTTCTCTGATAATAGCCCAAACTTTACAGGAGAGTTTTGCAAAGTTCCTTTAAACAGTACTATGTCCATTTGGATTCCTCACACCTCTTTCTAAAACCATCTGCTAATAAATCTTTATTTTTCTGTTATTCCAGAAAACTATTAAGCCAAAGGTAGATACTCACTTTGATGATAAAACAGCAAATAATGGATTTTCTATCAGAAGATCATGAAAAGATGGAGTTTGTCGTAGAATCATTGCACAAAGAAGAAATGATGAATCAGAGAATTCAAGGAAATTGGAATGTAAAAGACATTCTTGTGCATGTAACTTCATGGAATAAAGAACTGACAAAATCTTGTGATTTGCTCTTGAAAAACGAAAAGCCTTGGTTTGTTGAAGAACATAGTAAAGTAAAACAATTAGAAACTGATTTTAACGTCTTGAAAATAACAATTAAGCGTTCTTCTTCTCTTGAAGAAGTAATAGGGGAATGGCAAGAATCATTCAAAGAACTTCTAAATAAGATTGACTCATTGTCAGAAGAAGAGCTCAATTTTACAACAGATTATCTTTGGTCAAATGGTGATCCTGTAACCGTCAAATCTCTTTTTAGCTATCGATATAAAGGCGATGAACATGGTCATGAGGGAGGTCATGCAAAAGTAATTGATGATTACTTCTCTGAAGACAGATGTGGATGTAAACAATACTAATTTTGGCACATTTCTCAATGTTTAAATGCTTGTTATTTTGCTGATTCTCATCTATGAAAAGCCATGACTATCTTTCTAAAAAAAGTCTTTACTTAGATGAAAGAATAGATCTTTCCGGAGGTACTAAGGGATGGAATAATAAGTCCAAAGGGAAAGCGAAGGAATTACCAGGATTCATTAATGCAACTGTTGGTACAGCTCGAAATAATGATGATTCTCTTTTAATTTTCCCAACTCTATTAGAGGAATTTGGTAAATTATCTGGTGAACAGATTTTCGCTTACGCTAATATAAGAGGAATGCCTAACTTTGCAAAGCTTTGGAAAGAAGATACTCTAGCCAGTTTCCCTATTGATCATGTTGAAAAGACAGATAGATTATCAACTCTACCTTTAACTTCATGTGGTTTAACAGGTGCATTAACTTTAGCAGGTGAAGCTTTTCTTGATAGAGATGATTCAATTTTAATCCCCAATTCCAGATGGGGAAATGTAGATAATATTCTTCTAAAAAATCAACGATTAAAAGAAGTTAATTATGAATTGCTAGACAAAGAAGGACAGCTAAATTTCTCAGATTTGTCAGATAAAATTAAGACTCTGGATAATAAGGGAAAGAAATTTGGTATTTATCTGAATTTTCCAAACAATCCTTCAGGAATAAGTCCATCATTTGAGCAAGTGAAAATTTTGCAGGAAGCGCTTTCAGAAGTAACAACACCAATTATAATCTTACTTGATGATGCTTATGAAGGATACGTCTATGAATCTGATGTCATGAACTATTCCCTTTTCCCACATTTAGTAGGATTAAATGAGAATGTAATAGTAGTTAAATTGGATGGAGTTTCAAAGCGTTATTGTGCCTATGGTGCAAGATTAGGAGCGGTAACATTAGGTTTTGGATATGAAGTTGACGAAGAAGAAAAAGCATCTATTAGAGAGGTACTTGCAAAAATAACTAGATCCTCGGTATCTAATTCTCCACGTGGAATTCAAGAAGCTATAATTAATGTTCTTGAAGATAGAGTCAAACATAATAGAATTCAGCAGGAAAGACAAACAGTTCAGAATATTCTCTCAAACAGATTCAAGACCATGAAAAGAATAACAGAGGAAAAGGAAACTAAGCAACTCTTCCCTGTTGATTATAATTCTGGATTTTTCAGTTATTTCCTTCTAAAGAACAACAAGTCAGCTACTGAAGTCAGCAAGAAATTGTTGGATAAAGGTCTTGGCACAGTTCCATTTGAAAACCAGAGCAGTGGATTAAATGGCATCAGAGTAGCTTTTTGTTCAATAAGAGATGAAGATATCGAAAAGACTATTGATATCCTATATTCAGTTGATTAATCATTCCTCAATTCTACTAAAAAGAGATTTACTGAACATGAGATTGAACAAGCGATTCTAGGAACTTCAAATCTAACATTAGAAAATTTATTGAAGCAGGTTGCATTGAAGAACAAACTACCCTATAATAAACAGATATTGTTTTGCATCCAAAGAGAATTGACTTATCATTTAATGAACAAAGATTTGTCATAAAATTTCCTTGGGGTTTTTAGGGTGAAGTGTATTCTAGTATGTAGATAGGCAAGAATTACACTCCAAACCCGTAATTCTTAGCTTATCACCTAAAAGGAAAAAGGAGTTGAAAGAAAAGAAGCAGTTGATTGTCAGGATTTCCATTTT
>JAGLTP010000526.1 GCA_023135215.1 Candidatus Heimdallarchaeota archaeon | reverse complement strand
ATTATTTTGAAAAGACTAACAATAGAATTTCTTTCACAGGGTGGATAATAAAATGTATCAGTGAAGCGATTAAAGAGAACAAAATCATTCACGCTTATAGAATAAAGAAAGGGAAAATCATTATTCCTCAAGAAGTAAGGTTTGGGATAATGGTGGAGAGAAAAACTAAAGATGGTCAAAAAGTTCCCTTTATGGCTGTAATCGATAATACTGAGGAGAGGAATGTTATCGAGATCTCTGATCAAATACGTAAGATTCAGGGAGAGGTTATTGATGAACTGGACCAGATGATGGGGGAGCAAAACTTAATGAGAAAACTTCAATTGATTCTTTTTAGAATTGTACCAGGTTTTGTCAGTAGATGGTTATTAAAGAAAATAGCTTTGAATAAGAAATTCGTAACAAAATTCAGCGGTACTGTTGGTGTAACAGCTTTAGGTATGTATGGGAAGAATGTTGCTGGTTGGGCAATTCACTTTCCAACAAGAACTGTTGATTTAGCACTAGGAGGAATAAAAGAAAAACCATGTTATGTTAATGGTAAGGTTGTTCCTCGAGATATACTTAATATGACTTACAATATTGATCATAATATAGTAGATGGAGCGCCTGCAGCTAGGTTCATTGCCAGATCAGTGGAATTAATTGAATCTGCATCTGGGCTTGAAGTTCTGAAATAATAGATTTTTTCTAAATTCTAGGGAAAAGTTTTATTTACTGTTAACATAGTTTATATGTTTCCAAAGGTGAAAAACTTTGAATGAATCAATTTCCAAAGAATTAGAGGGAATAAAACACCTTACTATTATAGGAAAATACCATGAAGCCATAAAACGGATAGATACTATTCTAGGAATAAAAGAACTTAGTGATAAAGAAAGAGTTCGAGCATTGATTCTTCAGAGTAAGTGTTTTTTTATGTTAGGTAGGTTTGAATTTAGAGAGGAATATTATCAGAAAAGTATGGAACTCTCAGAATTAGTTTTTAGTATAAGTAAGGAAACAGATGATATTATTTCCATGTTTGAAGCAAAAATATGGAATCTATGGACATTCTATATACAAGTGGATTTCAAACCTAAAGGAATATTAGAAAAAATAGAGGAATTAAAGGGCTTTTATAATGAAATTAAAAGTAAAGAAATCTCTATTCCAAAGGATATAGAATTTTTGTTTTTATTTATTCTATCTAGAGAACCTGAACTTAAAATTCATACTATTAAGAATCATATCTGGGATTATAAAGATACTATCGAGTTGCTGGATAGAAGCTTGAATCTAGCTACAGAGACTGGTAATAAAGAAAATATGATGTTAGTGTATTGGTATAAAGATTTTACTTACATCGATATTAGTGAATATGACAATGCATTAAAGTTTGGTGAAGAAGGACTACGAATAGCAGAAGAGTTGGAAAATGAACATTTTGTTAGTTATTTTCTGCAAAGAATTGGAATGGTTAATTGGTTGATAGGAGAATTTAATCTTCTTTTAGAATTTATTACAAAATCCTTAGAAATCAGAGAAAAACAGGAAAATACTAGAGGAGCAGGTTATTCGCATTTTCTATTGGGATTTTATTATGGTGAGACTGGAGAATGGAAGAAAGCTCAAGAGTATTTCCAAAAAGGATATGATATTTTATCAGAGAAAGGGAAGAGAGAGAACTATAATCATTTGTTGAACAATATAGGTGTATGTTATCAAATGATGGGAAATTATGATGAAGCGTTAAAAACTTATAACATTGCATATGAAGTTAATAAGAAACTTGGAAAAACAGATATAGCTTATAGTAATCTTGGAAATATGTGTTCGATTTACACAGAAAAAGGCGATTTAGATAAAGCTATGGAATTGAATGAAGAGATTTTGACATACTATGAAAAGTCTGGAAATAAAGCGGGAATAAGTGGTACGCTGTTTAGAATTGCTTACATCTATTATCATAAAGGAATAATAAACAAAGCAATAGAGAATTTAGAGAAAGTACTAGTGTATAATCAAGAAATAGGAAATAAAACGTACATTATCAGCACTCTATATTCTCTATCAGTAATAGCATCAGAATTTAATATGATTAATGAGGTAACACAATATCACGAAAAATTGGTGGAAATTGCTGAAGAAATAGAGTACAGAAATATTAAACGTTTAGCTCTTCTATCCGAAGCTATAATCCTTAAAAATAGCATTATATCTCGTGATAGGGTTAGAGCTGAAGTCCTTTTTGATCAAATTCTGCAAGAAGATTTGAATTTTTATTTTCACATACAAGTTTTATTCCATCTCTGTGATTTACTACTAAAAGAACTGAAAGAAACCTCTGATGAGAAGATTTTAGATAAACTTCAGAAAAACGTTAGTAAATTGATAGAAATTGGAAGTTCAGCCAACTTACCTTATTTAATTGCTGAGATTTTATGGTTTAAGTCTCAACTTTCCTTACTAGATTTAGATATCGAGAAAGCAAGAAAATTATTAGATCAAGCTCTGCAAATTGCAGAAAAGAAGGGACTTAATCGCTTAGCATTAAAGATTGCTAAATCTAGAGAACAGCTAATCAAACAAAAAGTTGAGCTTGAAGAACTTGGAACAGAATCGTCCTCAATTTCTAAAAGAATGGAAATTTTAAAGGTTGAAAATGGTTTTAAGAAGATCAAGAACGATGGAAGATATGCACTAAATGTGGAAAAATTGGAGAGAACAGATAAATTATTCTCAATTAAAATCTAACTTTACTTCTTTCCATTTTCTAATATAAAATTGATAAGATTAACAATTATAATTGAATCTGATTCAGGATAAATGATAATCTCTTCTGTTCTGTCCCTACCCTTTACAACTAATTCTAATCTACCATCTGGATTAACATTACATGATTCAATTGCAAAAACAGGAACTGCATATGTTTCTTTTCCTGGAATCTTAACAAAGAATCTTTTGTTAGATATCCAAAGGGTACCATTTTGACCAAAAACTGATCCTTCTGCATGTCTGAGAGAATCTACATAAAGTATCTTTTCTCCTGCTAATTCTTGAATATCTTCCATTTCAGTTGTTAATGATCTATTAATTGATGATAAAGCCATTAATTGATCTATTGCTGAAGCGAAAAGTGGATCTTCTATTGAAACAAACTGTACTCTATCATCTTTTTCTATTAAGACTATCATTCTATGTCTAGTAAAAGCTACTAAGGCATCAGAGCTTCCACCTACAATATAGAAATTGTGTGCTCTAGCAGTACCCTCTACAACTACCTTCTTACCTTCAAAGTAACGATTGAATAAGCTATCATCCTTTGCAAAGATATAGGTATAGTCTTCAGTATTTAGCTTATCAGTGAAATTACCTACAGAATAGAAACCATAATCATGGGCTCCACCTGCTGTTTCATAAAACCTTTCTAAAGCATCAGATAAGACAGTCGAAGCATCGCTGAATTGTTTTAAGAATTCTTTGAATCTCTTTATTGGTTTATCTGCGAAATAGATTGCAGGTTTGGTATCTTCATCTTTACCTACGAACCCTTTGTTGTATAGTTCTTCTAGTACTCCATAGATCTTAGCTTGAGGTATCTTAGTTGCTTTAGCTAGTTCAGGTGCACTAGTTCTGCTTAATCTAACTATCTCTAAGAAAGCTCTAGATTCATATTCTGAGAATCCTAGTAGTTTTAGTT
>JAGLTP010000525.1 GCA_023135215.1 Candidatus Heimdallarchaeota archaeon | reverse complement strand
AATCCCAGGATTCGGTGGAGTAACTTATTTAACAAAATATTTTGAAAAATGAGAGATTAGAATCTAATACTGTATAAAGGATAACAAACAAAGGGTGTTTCTTACACCCTTATTATTTCTTATTTTGAAGTATCTATGAAAGTTAATTTGTTTAATAAAATCTTAAGTAATTCAGAAATGAAAAAGCACCACATATTTTAAAGTAAATTACTAGTTAATAAAGCTAACAAAGGGGGGAATTTACCATTACAGATAATGAATTATGGCAGAGTATGGATGAACATCTTCAAACTTATAATAATCAAGATCTAGATGGTTTTTTGAAAACGATGACTTCTACAATCATTACAATTATCGTAGCTTATTCTTTTGTCATATTTTTTTGTAAATTACTCAGAATTCTTTCTAAATATTTTTCAAAATCATTAATTTCCTCAGAAGTAAAATTTTCATAATATATTTCAGTCATATCTTTAGAAACTGTTAGATATTTTTCAGATATATCTTTATTTTTTTCAGTAAGAAAGATTAAAATTTTTCTTCTATCATCCTTTGAATTAACTCTTTTAATATGATCTGATTCTTCTAATCTATCTAACATTGATGTTAGTGTTGATTTACCAAGAGCAGTCTTCTTAGATAATTCTGCAATGGATATTCCATCTTCGCTCCAAAGAGGGAAAAGGATTCTTCCTTGCGCTGAGTTAATTTCAATTTCGTGATCTGCAAGTAATTTAGAAAAGATTCGATTGGATAATTGATGAATCTTTGATATAAGAAAGCCACCTTTTCTTTGATGTTTCATTATCTTTCACTAATATTATTTATTTTGCCAATCTAAATTTTCTGGTATAAGAAAAGTAACGTTATTTAGATTATTGTAATAATTTCCATATTCTGCAATAAAATGCAGTACTGTATAATCAGGATCTTCAACTCCTAGTGGATAGTATTTTTCACATCCGTCATTCCACAACATTTTTCTTGATTCTGAATCTCTTTTGATCTCAATTCTACCTACTAACATCAATCCTTCCCATGTTTCAAAATCAACGAAATAAACACAGGATTTATCATTTATCTTCAGTTGATTCACTCGCTTTGAAGAAGTATTTGTACTAAACCAAATTTCCTTTAAATCATTATATTTTGCATTTATCATTGCTTTGATATTTGGAAAACTATCACTACCTATTGAACCTACTAGCGCAATATTACTCCTCTTTACTAATGATCTAGAATTTTCTATAGCTTCTTTCATTTGCTCTCCTTTTTTCATAATAATCACAATATGTTCTATACAATACATTACTATACAGAACTATATTATATAGAACTATATAAAATTTTCCTAAAAAATAAATCAAATTTGGAAAGAGATTACATAACTGATTTATTTAAAATCTTCAAGTCCAAAAGCATTCTCAATTAAATCAATCAATTTTACAACAAATCTTGTTGCAGGAGCTCCATCTACCATCTCATGATCTATTTTAATTGTCAGATTTAGATAGTCACGATTAACTACTTTGCCATCAAAAATCCTGGGTTTTTTAGATATACCTCCAATAATGATTATAA
>JAGLTP010000524.1 GCA_023135215.1 Candidatus Heimdallarchaeota archaeon | reverse complement strand
CATCTATCAACTATAATTGTTCCATGTGTTTTTGATTCAACAGGAGTAGTAAATAACTGACCAGCGGGTAACAAACCATTTTTTGTATCATCAGTTGGCTTAATAGGAACAGAATTCCATTCTCTTGGATAAAATGTTAGATCAGTTCCTATAGGAGTCCTGATTCGTACTTTTTTAAAATTAGCAAGTCTTTTCTTCAGATCATCAGTGTAGGACATCAGCTCTTCATAATCGACTTTTGAAAGATTAGTTAAGTTTTTACCGCTGATCAGCATATGCAATACTAAACTTCTCGCTTCACTGTTTATAAGGCCACTAAAAGTATTGAAATGATTGTTCAGTTTGAGTTTATTAATGAAATTATTTCCCCTAATAACGATAAGAAAATCATCACTGGTGAGATTATCAAGTATAGATGCAAGATTTTGAGGAGTATTATCATATTCTTTAGCTGGATTTACCTCTAATTTAATGGCTTTCAGACCAATTTCAAGAGCTGCATCACTGATTACAGTTGCTAATTTAGTTCTTGAAATAGGATATAAAATTGCTAATGAAGTGGTTTTAGGTTTGTCAATCATATATTTTAAAATATCAAACCATGATTGAACATCCTTCTTCATTGCAAAACAATAATATACACAAGGAGTTAAAGATTTTTCCTTCTTAAAAAGTGTGAACATGCTTCTTTTTAGAAAAAACGCTAGATTTAAGAAATACTGATTTTTTTCTAAGCTAGAATGAGCGATACTATTGGTAATTACGAGGAAATACCTTTTAGAAGAAATTTAATTAAAGACGTAATAAAAATGTCTCAATATAGATTTTTCATGGAAGGTTATGCAGAAGTAGATATTACAAAACCTCGTGAGATTATAGACGCCCATAAGGAAAAGGTTGGAGAAACTATCTCCTTCACAGGTTTCATTGCTAAATGTGTTGGTCAAGCAGTTAGTGAGAATAAAGAAGTTCATGCTCTTAGAAAAGGAAAGAAAGTTGTGATCTTTGATGATGTAGATATAATGCTACCTATAGAGAAAATAATTGATGGGAAACCATTTCCAGCAGTGTTAATATTACGAAAATCCAATGAAAAAAGCTTGAGAGAAATTCATAACGAAATTAGAGGATTGCAAAAGAAAGAGGACGAAATCATCTCTACACAAGTGTCAAAAAAGAAATTTGATATGCTCTACAAACTTCCTAGTCCAATAAGAAACCTTGTTTTTTGGAGAAGATTAAGAAAGAATCCGTTTTACTTAAAGAAAACTGCTGGAACCGTTAATTTAGTAGCAATTGGAATGTTTGGAAAAGGTAATAGTGGATGGGGTGTGAACCTTGGTTTCTTACCAGTTATAATCATTATTGGAGGTATATC
>JAGLTP010000523.1 GCA_023135215.1 Candidatus Heimdallarchaeota archaeon | reverse complement strand
ACTTTCATTGGCATTCTCATTGAAGGAACAGCAGTTAATCTCAAGATCATCCAATCTAATGAGCTAGCTTGTAATATTTTTTCCATATCCCATTTTTGGAAAGCATAAATATCGTGAGGTAATGGTTCGATTTTATCAGTAACTTTTCTGGGTGGATCTTCTCCCATTGTTGAACCATATAAAGCTAAACTACTTGTGAAAAGGATTTTAGGTTTGTTGGATAACTTCTCAGCTGCATTGACTAAATTCTGCATACCACCTGTATTAACTTCATTAGCATAATCTGGATCCTTTTCGAAATCAGGAGGAATAACAGCACAAAGATGGATGACAAAATCAATTCCTCCTTGAACAATTTTCACAACATCTTCAGAATTTCTAATATCACCCCATATAGTCTCAAATCTATTAGGGTACTTTTTTGACATATGTTTGTAAACTTTCTTTGTACGTCTAGTCTTTTTATCAAAACATCTGACTTCATAACCTTGTTTCATTAGCTCTTCTAGAGTACTTTCACCAACATTTCCAAAAGGTCCCGTAAGAAGTATCTTCATTTTACGCTTGTGTGCTCCATAGCTCTTATTTAATTCTTATTCACAGAAGATTTACATTTTTTTGAAAATAAAATGAGAGGTGTTCTAAGGAGAAAGAACTTTAGACTCTTTAGATTTTTCACTTCTTGGAAACATTTTGTTAATAATTGAAACGAGTATTATTAATAGTACCACTGCAGCTATTCCTACTAGATAAAGTTTCACTTGAGTAAGTAGAATAAGCCCTACAAAAAGGAGTGTTGGAAAAAGAAACATAGTTATGTATTTAACAGTTTTATTGCTGTTATTAATCTCTTCTAATACAAACTTATACTTCAGCTTTCCAAACATTACTACTTTGAGTAATAATCCTGCGATCCCTACAAGGGGTACTATAGGGAGGAATATTAGTATAAAAATCAAATTATCCATAAAGTGAGCTTGACCGAGCATAGTAGGAATAGATAGCAACATACCAATTGGAATATTGATGAAGAAATAAGGCAGCTTTGCTTTAAACTTATCACGCTCTACAATAGGCAAAGAAGAAGTGATTGTTTGTCCTCCTGATTCAACATAAGTAACCCCCATAATCAGCATAACACTAGTAAGTGCAACGTAGAAAATTGTAAAAATGAAAGACTCAGTTAAACCATTAACTCCAACATAATCTGTAGCGAAACCTCCTATAGCACCAAAGATTGGTATCATTAGGGGCATAATCATAAACATCATCA
>JAGLTP010000522.1 GCA_023135215.1 Candidatus Heimdallarchaeota archaeon | reverse complement strand
TGTATAACATGATCTAATCCCACTCTCTGATTAGTATGCTTGGCACTCGAGCCAGAAACAACAGCATATCTGAATTGCTTAACAAAGCTACGATGAATTTTATTACAAACATCTTTAATAGTCGAGTTTTTTTTAACAATTAAAGGTTCATTAAAATCAGTTTTTTCACGCTGTTTTTTAAGATAAATTTGTATTAATTCCAATCTATCAACTATAGCCTCTTTTAGTATCTCGAGATTTTCACCTGTAAGTGAACTAATCATAACTGCTTCAGGAAACTTTTTCTTAATTCTATTTTTTTGTTTTGATGTAATGAGATCGATTTTATTGACTACTATCAGAAGTTTTGGATATACTCTATTCCCTTCTAATACGTCGATTAGTTCATCCATTGTAGGATCAGAACGCACAGTAACCATAGCATTCATGATTTTATATGCACGTAAGATTCCACTGAACGTTTTTTCACTCATATGCGTAAGTTTCGCGAGTGTAGAGAGAGCAATACCCCCTCGATCTTTCTTCTTAATTCTTATGTCTGGTTCTGTTCTTCCTGGTCTAATTGCGACATTTTTCAATTCGATAAGTGTTTTTTCATAGAAAGTTTTCACCTTACGTGGATCTAACAGAATCAATATCATATCTGCACTTCGAGCTACTGCAAGTATTTCCTTTCCTCTTCCCTTCCCTTTACTTGCTTCTTCTATTACCCCAGGTAAATCAATTATTTGTATTTGTGTTCCTTTATGAAATAAAATCCCTGGGATTGCAGTAGTTGTTGTAAAAGCATAATGTCCTATTTTAGATTCTTTACTAGTGATGTTCGATATTAAAGTTGATTTGCCAGTAGATGGAAAACCAATTAGAACAACTGAACCATCTCCAGCTTTTTTTACATCAAAACCATAACCACTGAACGATCGAGAAGCCATTTCACCATCAAGTTTCTTACGTCTAAGTTTCGCTACTTTAGCTTTTAACAAACCAATATGATGCTCAGTAGATTTGTTCTTCTGAGTTCTCTTGATTTGATCCTCTATATCAGCAATTCGCTCGTCAATGGTGGCACTCATGTTTGTACCTTTGTTAATTAGTATTATTCTTAAAAAGATTCTAATTCAATTGTATTTAGCCTTAACGATTTATGTGGGGAGTGCAAAAAAGATAAACAATCGAATTGAATAAACAAAGAATCGTTTACTTACTTAGGGAGGAAGATTATTAGATAAAGTAAAAGCATATACAAAATTTTTATCATATATATATTCTTCTGTTAATTTGAACCAAAAAACGCTTGTTCTATGTTTTACCAAACATTATATTTAAATAATCGTTTGATTAGAATTGCATGATTAAAACAAAGGGGTGGTTTTAATTGACCGACACACTAGAATTAAACGATGAAAAACAAATAATAACTTTAGCAAAAGCACTATCTTCGCCTACTAGATATAATATTGTTAAACTTCTGTTGGATAAAGAAATGGATATATCGAGTATTGCAAAAAGAATGAAACAGACTGAAGCAAATACTTCCGCTCAAATCAAATACCTTGAAAGAGCAGGTGTTCTTGATTCAAGATACGAACCAGGAGCACATGGTGTTAGAAAAGTGTGTAAAACAAAGGTAAGAAAAATAATTCTAAATATTGAGTAAAAACTCAGTATTTGTTTTCTACTTTTCTAGCAATCACAGAAGTATCTTCATAAGTTAAATTCCAGATAGTGACTATTTTTAAGTTAGTCTGGGCTATTAGTTTTCTTAAGTCCTCAATCTTGTATTTCTTTTGTAAGGCAGTTAAAATAAGTGCTCCTCTGTATTTTAGAATAGGAATGATCTGGTTCATAACTGCGGAAGGGTTGGGAAGATTCTGAAAGACAGTAAAGCTTGTAACTATATTAGCACTTGATTCTCTGAAGGGTAGATGCTCACTATCTGCACAAATAAAATGGTTATGTTGATGTTTCTTTTTCCCTTCTTTAAGCATATTAAATGAGAGATCACAGCAGAAGATGTTCCCCTTGTTGTTATGTAAAAAATCTAATAGAAGACCTGTACCTGCACCTACATCTACAACGACATCAGAATCTTTTACATCAAATTTGGAAAAAACTTCAAGATATTTTCTATTTTGAATCTCTGTATATCTTGTATCATAAGCTTTGGCAGTAGTATCGTACTTTCGTCTTACTTCTGCTTTTCTTTCATTCATCTAAAATACATTATAAAAGAAAATGATTTTAAGTCATCCTCTTATCACAATATAATGCCAATTTCCTTTCGTGGAGCAAGAGTACTCAAAGATCTTTCGAATGAAGAGTTGAGGACCTTAAATATGGTAGAAACACTGCTAAAGAAAGGAGAGTATGCACCTAAGGATAGAATTATTGTTTATTCAGGTTACAGAGAAAAGGATGTTGAAATCTATTTATCAAGATTACACAAACTGAAATTAATACGTAGATGGACAGGACAGTTTGTAGGATACTCCTTAACTTTGACAGGATTTGATGTTCTAGCATTAAATACATTATATAACAAACAGATAGTTGCTGGAACAGGGAGAGCTAAGGGAGTTGGGAAAGAAAGCGATATTTATTATGCAATTGATTTTGAAGAAAAGGAAATTATGTTGAAAATTAATAGAACTGGAAGGGCAAGTTTTCAGCAGGTAAAAAAGAAAAGAGACTTCCTCAAAAACAAATACCATTATTCCATCTTTTCAGTCGCAGAATTATCAGCAACCAGAGAATATGAGATTCTATCAAAATTACAGAATCAAAGCCTACCTATTCCTAAATTACTAGGACACAATCGTCATATGATTGCAATGGAAATAGTTGATGGGGTTGAATTAGTCAATGTTCAATATCCCAAAAAACCCATTAAATTACTTGGAAAAATCGTTGAGTTTACTAAAACACTTTATCAAAAACATGGGATAGTTCATGCTGATTTAACAGAATTCAATATTCTTTATGATATTGAAAAAGATTCAATGGTTGTGATAGATTTTCCTCAAGCTGTTAAAATTGATCATCCAGAAGCATTGAATCTTCTAGAGAGAGATCTCTCTCATTTACTTGACTTTATAGGAAAGAAATGGGGTATAACTACAGATGAGGTTGATACTGTAATTGAATATATTGTGGGTAAGTAAACAAAGGTGATATGTATAGCTGAAACAGATTTAATTGTTGTAGGAGTTGATATATTACCACAAAGCTCTCCTTCAGGTGTATCACATTATGCTGTAAGTGTTTATGATGGTGCTAATGACAAACTAATACAAAAATATAATAAAGTTAATCTACAAAAATTAATAGGCATAATAAGGAGTTCTCAAGCTAACTTTCTTGCTTCTGATAATATATACGAGTTAGTGAAAAAACCATCACAAATTCCTCATCTTTGTTTGCAATTACTTCCTGCAACAAAATTAGTTCAGGTCACTGGTTCACCTATTCATGGTTTTACATCTCTTCGTAGATTAATGAAACAAAATGATTTACCGATTTCTGGAAAATTATCTCCTCTTGCAGCTGCAGAAGCATGTGCTATTCTAGCTAGTAGAAAACTTGGATATATAGTAGAACCATTTGAGGACGAAACTAAAGTCGTTGTATCCCGATCTAAAGCAAAAGGACCTGGTGGGTGGTCTCAGAAAAGATATGGGCGATTAATAGATACAACTGTGAATCAAGAAGCGAAGAATATTGAAAGTACGTTAGTGGAACTCCGCTTTGATTTCGACAAAAGAACAGTAAGAAGCAAATTTGGAGCACAAAAGGTTGTATTCAGTATTTATGCTCCAATAGATAATGTCACAAAAAGGATTAAAAAACGGAAAGGAGAAATTTGCCAAGTCAAAATCTTTCCGGTGAATAAAGAAAGAGTTGAGTTTATTCCACTCTCGCAACAAGTAAAAGTCAAGTCGTCCTTGAAACGATTAATTGTAGGTATTGATCCCGGTTTAACAGTTGGACTATCAATCCTTGATTTAAATGGTAGAATACTAAAAGTCAGTAGTTATCGAGAAGCTAGTAGAGGGCAGATAATTAGAGAAATAACACGATATGGAAAGCCCACTCTAATCTGTGTAGATGTTTATCCCTATCCTTCTTTTGTTGAAAAAATAGCCGCTACTTTCAATGCGAGACTTTACACTCCTCGAAGTGTTATGACTGTTTCTGAGAAGAACGAAATTTCTAGAAAACTAGCTATGCAACATGGCGTATTAACAAAAAATGCTCATCAGAGAGATTCTCTAGCTTCTGCATATAAAGGATACACAAAATTCAGATCGGAATTTGAAAATATAGATAGAAAATACTACAATGAATACGATAAATCATTAAGAGATGAAATAAAAGACTTACTAGTAAAAGGAAAGTCAATTATGGAAGCAACAAATGAGATAGAAGAGACACTTAAAGAACCAGAAATCTCTTCAGTGGAAGTAATCTCACAAGAAGTAGTTTCACAACATAGTCAGGAAAAGGAATCCTTGGAAAAAAGAAGTCTTATCCTGCAAGAACAATTAGATTGGGAGAGGAGAAAGAATTCGGAATTAAGTGTCGAATTAAAAGAATTAGAAGAGAAAATTGAATATTTACAAGAAAGACTAAATGAAGGAAAATCTGAATATATGGAACAAATCCAAAAAGAAAAAACTTACATTTTAAGGGAAAATCAGATCAGTTTTTTGCAAGAAAAAGTAAAGCAATTAGAGACAGAACTGGAAAGATCAAGTGGAAGAGTAGAGGAACTAAAAACAGTAACATGGTTAAGAAATAGAGAAGGTTGGATACCACTTAAAGTGATAAAGAAATTTACTACAGAAGAAATAGAAAAAACAGCTGAAACATATAATCTTGGACCAGGGGATATTGTATTAATTTTGGATACAACAGGTGGTGGTGGTCAAACAGCTGAAAAACTCCTCTCTTATAGGATTAAAGCTATAATAGGAGATGAAAATCAATTTTCATATTATGCAAAAAAGAAATTAGTTGAAGAACAAATTCCGATTGCAGATCCAAATGCAGTGGAACTTAAACGGATTGATGAAATTGCTGTTATAAGAGAAGAGGATCTTATTAGAATTCTAGAGATCGCAATAGAAGAAATTGAAGAAATCGTGATCGAAGAGAAAAAGAGTTTTCTAGATAGTTTACTTGATGATTACAGAAAAGAACGCCGTAGAGAAATAGAAGAATACGATGAGATATTATCAAATGAGAGAAGGAGAAGAGAAAATATTACTGATGATGATGAAGAAACCTAAAGCTCATCAACGGATAATTGTACAAGTAAAATATTGTTTCCTCTAACAAATAGATTCCCGTATTTGGATACTTCTTCGTCTTCAATAATTTCTATTGCATCACTGAGATGACAGTTCATGTATTGATCAAAGCTTTCAAGCTTGCCCTTATATTTCACATTGTCTTTTAGTCTTATGATAATAAATTGTCCTATTACCTTTCTCAAGGAGTTTATGGGAATACTGCTCATATAATTCACCAAATCTTAAACTATATGAATCGAGGGGAAGACTATAATTTAAAAAGATTTTGATTAAAGAATAACTCAAAAGAATCCCCCATCTGTAGAGTTATTTCTTTATTCATACTTTTAGTTTCAGAGTTTTTCAAGTATCGAAATTAATAGCAGATTCTTCTAGGGTCTGTGTATCCATTGTAGTAGTTTTTCTTTTTCTAATTTTTACGAAAATTGGATGGTTAACAGCATTTCCAACAATTACAGCTTCACCTACACCAAGACCTGTAATAGAGTTCAACGTCGATCTATCAATTCCTTCTGAAGAACGACCTATAAAATCTAAATCATAAGGATTCAATACTTTCATAATTATATGGGTATTACATTGGCTGAGAGCAGTAGTTGACATTTTTACTGGTCTTTGACTTATAAGAACTAACGAAGTGAAAAACTTCCTTCCTTCTCTAGCGATTGTTTCGATAATTGGTCGAGAAATTGCTAGTTCTAATCGAGCATCTGGACAGAATTGATGACTCTCCTCCATAATTATTGTTGTTGGAGGGATTTTCCCTTTCTTTCTATATTCGAAAATACGATACAAAATATAACTAACTATCATCTGTTTGAGCTTTAGACTTGTGAACTCGCTTAAATCAAAAATTACTAGCTTTCCAGGTTCTAAGATTTTCTCTAAAACAGGATATTCAGACGCTCCAAATAATCTTGTTTCATCTAGAGTGTACAACCATCCTATCAGTGCTTCTTTGCTTCTCTGATGTATCTGTTCATCTGCTTCAAGTTCTTTAACTATATCTGAAATTTTGTAAGTTTCGTTATTCTTTGTTTTTTCTTCAAAAAGCTTATAGAGAATTTTGGATAGTTCTCGTGTTTGAACTGAAGTAATCTGTGGTTCAAAAATAGCAAATTGTCTAGCTCTTAAAGCATGAGTACCGAATTGTATTGCTGCTGCGGGAAATATCTCAACGTGTTTGTAAAATGGTGATTCTTCATCTCCTAATCCTTTATACTCTCCATGAACATCAAACAAAACCATTGCTACCCTTCCTTGTTTCTTTGTTCTAGAGAGAAGTTCTTCTAGCATCACCGATACTGTATACGATTTACCTGCTCCAGAGATTGCTAAAATCGCTGCATGTTTTTGTAAGAATCTGGTTAAATTAAGCTGAACTTCTACATCATGTTGCTCTATTTTTCCCAGGTTTATTCCATTTGTTTTTTCCAGTCCTAGAAATTTCTGAAGAACTTTGGAATCTGGGATAAAAATAGTCTCACCGGGTGATACTGGGAATAATAATCTTTGAATGCCTATATCAGTAATGATACCTAATGGTTTGGCTTTAGCTATGATGTGTTCCCATCTATCAGCTGGAAAAATGGATGCAAGTGTTTTTCCACTTGTTTCGTATGCTCTGACAGCTGAAGGAGAAGAGAAATATCTGTTAGTCTTGTAAACATCACTTACCGTTGCTATTATTTCTCCATCATCGCTTGGAACAATTACATACATGCCCCTTTCTAGTTGAAATTCCTCTTCTGGTTTAGTAAGAACAAAACTAAATTCTGAAGGATTTGGGGAATTATCTTCACCTACAATTATTGTACCTATGCTTTTTCTTGCCATTTAGTCACCTGCTTTGAATGGTAATCTGGATCTTCTTCTCTGAAGAGAAAAACTTGAATAACCTATTTTTGCAGAAATCTCATCAACAAGGATATCTGCATCTGTTTCTTGTAATCGAGCTCTTGCATCTGCTTCTATTATAACACTTGGTAAACCATATTCTGGATTATATCTTGAAACAGCTATTACAAGTGCTGATATCCTTTGAGCTAAATCAGTTTGATCAGAAAATAATAATGGGAATTCCACCCTTAAAGGAGCATCAAATTCAGCTGTTTTAAGATAGAAGCAATGTATATCAAAATCCTTTAGATCTTGATCAATATCATCGTTGAAATTTGAAAGGAAGAATTCAAATGTTCTTTCATCTACATCAAGTACTTGATAAAGCAAATCTGTGTCTCTTAGCTGTTTAACTATCGGACGATAATCGATTTTCAATAACTGATCAAATTCGGGCATCTTACCTAGATGAGGTAGAAGAGCTGCTAGTTTATTAGTAAGTATTGCAGATCGAGAATCCTTCACTATCCCACACAAAGCTGTTCGATTTTTTTCACAAAGCGAATAGAGTCTTCTATAAAGAGTTTTCAGGTTTCGATATTGACTCAAGAGAAATTCACTTTGATTTATTTGTTTATAATCTACAAAAGGTAGCACTGAACCATCTAACATGATAATGTCTGGCATATCTTCCTCCAATAAAGAGATTCCACAGCGAATTTCCTTTTGCATTCTCCAAATGGAAATAAGAGTATCTATTTCATTTTGAGATAATGGTTCAATACTAGTTAAAATATCAGGAAAAGGTTGTTCCTCTGGAAAATATCTGACTTGTGGTTTATCATCTTTTTGATGTAAAAATAGCACTCCAACTGCTCTTATTAATGCTATATCAAAGTAATTGAGTGTTCGATGAATTACTCCTCCATCAACTCCCGCTACTTTTAGACCGTCAATATTGGTTTTTGGGACTTTGACTGAAAAATAAGTATCTTTTGTTTGTATTCCAAAAGCACTAGGAAATTCTGAAGGATTAAGAGATTTTTTCACTTTTCTAAATAAATCTTGAAATAATTTTCGATGTTCGTTATATGCGATTATTTTTTTGGAAATATTATCAATAGCATTATCTATCTTATTATGCATTCCCATTTTTCTATACCACTATAAATACTATCTATTTTTTCCTATATTAAGTAAGTGCGAAACGCTTTTTTTAGGTTCTTTGCTCAGATCTTTGCTTTGCAGCTTTAATAAATGTGAAATACGGTGGTGAAGGCTGTGAAGGTCTTGAATGAAATTCAGGATGAAACTGTGTTGCTATAAAGTATGGATGATTCTTTATTTCAAGAACTTCCATCCTTCTTCCATCTTTAGAACGTCCTGAAAACGATAATCCTTTCTCTTCTAGAACATCTATATATTCAGGATTAACCTCATATCTATGTCTATGTCTTTCTGATGTTTCTTTGTCTTTATAGATTTCTTCAAGGATGGAACTTGGTTTTATCAGAATTTTATGTTTTCCCAATCTCATTGTCCCCCCCATCTCTTCTACTGATTTTTGCTCAGGAAGGAGATCTATTACTGGATGAGGAGAGTTAGGATCTACTTCTGAAGTATTAGCTTTTTCGAGGTTACATTCATTTCGGGCATATTCAATGACCGAAAGTTGGAACCCATAACATATTCCTAAAAAGGGAATTTTAGTTTCCCTTGCATAGTTAATAACAGAGATTTTTCCCTCAGCTCCACGAGAACCAAATCCTCCTGGAACTAGAATTCCATCAAATTTGTTCAATTCATGGATTTTCTCTTTTGTATCTTCATATTCTTCTGTAGAAACGAAATTTATTACTGCATGAACATTATTATGAGCTGCTGCGTGATGTATAGCTTCCTTCACACTGATATATGAATCTGCCAACTCAGTGTATTTACCAGTAATTGCTATTTGCACTATGTTATCAGTTTTTGTAAAACGTTCTAACAATCGCTCATATTCGGACCAATCAGCTGCAATGTCCTCATAACGGAGCATTAGATTGAGTGTTGAGCCTAGACCTTGTTTATCAAGATAAATTGGAGCTTCCAGAACAGTATCAAGATCGGGAAGTGAGAAAACTGCATTTGCTGGAACATCACAAAACATAACAATTTTCTCTCTTGCACCATCGGATAAAGCATGAGAACCTCTAGAAACAATAATGTCTGGACTCAATCCCATGGACTGCAGTTCTCTAACTGCATGTTGGGTTGGTTTAGTTTTTTGTTCTTTAAGATTCGGTGGTTCTAGAATATACGTAAGGAATACTAATAATGAATCTTCACTAACCATTTCTCTCCTAAGCTGTCTAATGGCTTCCAGAAAAGGTTGACTTTCAATATCTCCGATTGTTCCTCCAACTTCTATAATTAGGGCATCTAAATCTGCGTCTCTTTCACCAATGGATTTTATTCTTCTTTTTATCTCATCTGTAATGTGAGGAATAACTTGAACAGTTTTTCCTAGAAAATCTCCCCTCCTCTCTTGGTCGATTACAGACTGGTAAACTTGCCCTGTGGTTATGTTTTGATCTCCTTTCATTTCAAGACTTAACATTCTTTCATAATGACCAAAATCGACATCAATTTCAGATCCATCCGCAGTAACATATGTTTCACCATGTTCATATGGGTTCATAGTTCCAGCATCTATATTGAGATAAGGGTCAATTTTGATAACGTTAACTTTTTTTCCTCTGATTTGGAGATTCTTCCCTATTGAGGAAGTAACAACTCCTTTCCCTAACCCTGAGATTAAAGCTCCGCAAATAAAAATATATTTGGGCATATAAAGCATAAGGTAGAATATGATATAAATTTTATGTAATAGAATAGATTCAATCAGATTCTTCAGGAACTGCTTTTATCATCTTCTTCCATTTTTCTACAGCTACTGATACAATTTCATAAAGCCATTTTTCTTCTGGTGTCATATTTCTTGATTTACTTGTAATGTTCTTCCCTTTTTCTGCAATTTTAATTATTTTTGAGAGACGCATTGTCATAAGTTCTCTCAGTTTCATTTCTATGGATTCTTTTTGACGATAGGGCATCGTCTTTATTCCATCTGCATGCTCCTGAAATGCACTTTTCATAGCTATGTAAAAATAATTGTTTATTTTTTGTAGATCAATGTTTTCTCCTTCCTTGATAGCTAATTTGTAAAGATCTGGAAAGTCGATCTCAGTAACATCAGTAATTTCAACATATTCTTCTTTCTCTAGAATTGACGCTATCCAGAAGGGAAATTTCATTGTTGCTCCTTTTGTGAGTTTGATCCTTTTATCACCTATATCAAATTCATCAATACTCTGCAGACATTTGACAGAAATTTCTTTTTCTTCAAAATCGTATTGGATTCGTTCAAGTTCATCAAGTACCAAATCATCTAATATCAATATAATCATCTTTATACTTCAGTAAACTTATTTTAAGGTATTGCTATTTTAGAAAAAATCTTCTAATTGTTTCTGTGGTTGAATGAAATTTTCATTCTTCTCCTCTTCTTTCGTTTTGACAATTTTCCCTAATTTTTCTTCGACAAACTTATCTCCTAACAAATGACTATAGATAGATCTTACAAGTTCCGTTCCGAAACCTGGGATTTTGATTATTTCTTCAGGATCAGTTTGCTTAAGAATTTCTCTGGTTTCATATCCCTTATCAAACAGCGATCGAGCTCTTACTCTCCCTATTCCTGGTATCTGTACTAAATCTACTAAATCACTTCTGATTCCATTAACTACTCTTTCATGGAGAATCGATACTTTAGTAGCTACGTTAGAATGGCCTAACAGTTTTGCGATTTCAGTTGTTGCATATAGTAACCATTCAGCATTATGAACCACTGAAAATATGTCTCCACTTCCAATGTTATATCTGTCAAGCATCATATCTTCTGGTGTTTCAGATACCCAGTCTTGGAGGATTAATGCGGTCTTTACTTGACTCATAAAGAGTTCTAATTCAAATGTTGAAGAAGGTAGTTCAGTTAAGAATTCATCTTCATGTTCACCAACATAATTGATAATTTTGAATTGATCATCTTTCCTAATGGTTACAAATCTAACATCAGGAGTAGAACATGCTAAATGAAGAAAACTCATGTCTGTTAAAAGCTGGTTAGCCATCGTTTTTGCTCTTTCTAAGCAGTTTCTGATGATTATTCCACTCATAGGATCAATATACAGTTGACTAACCCTTTTACCGAAACCTGTTGCAAGAAGATAATCTGGATCTTGAGTAATAAGAGCTTCTTCCCTAAGAAATTTTATCACTTTTTTAATTATTGAACTTAAACTAGAAGGATCTTGCTTATAACCATAAAAAGTCCGACTAAAGAATTCGTTTAATTCATCCATAGTCTGAGTATTTTCAGTTGCTATTTGACCGAGAATGATTCTTCGTAATGCAGGTTCAGTAGCTACTCTTGATTCTATATCTTCGGTCTCAGCTTCTATATACATATTGTAAAGATTGTCCGCATCATATTCGTTTTTAGCTATTACAATAGCATCTCCCTCAGTATCATATTGTGGTCTCCCAGCTCTCCCAGCTTGTTGTTTGAATTCCAAAACCGGAATCGGATAACTTCCCAAGGTTACATCGTAACGATGGATGCTCTTAATGATAACATATCTTGCTGGCAAATTTATTCCTGCAGCTAACGTCGGTGTAGCACTCAACATCTTGATATTTCCTTGTTTAAAATTCCTTTCAACAATTCTTCGTTGAGCTGGACTTAATCCTGCATGATGATAGGAAACACCTTGTCTGATTAATTCCGCTAATCCTTTCGATTGTTTGGTTTGTTCACCAGAAGATAGAATTTCGTTAGCAGAATTGTTCAGCTCCTGTAGTTCACTTTTGTTAAGTGTTTTTCTTACGCGTGAAGCTAAATTTCTAGCTGTAGATTCAGCCATATTTCGAGTAGTTCCAAAAATTAGTGCTTGATTTCCTTGTTTAAGAATATGATTTGTTATGTTTGCAAAACTATTCTTTGTGTTAGAAGGAATGGTTACTATTCTATTTTCTTTGTACATTATTTGATTTCCGTATAGAACTCCTTCGTTTAATTTTACAGGTCTCCAGTCACTTGAAACTAATTCTGCTTCTAACCATCTTGCTATTTCATCTGCATTTTTTATTGTAGCACTTAAAGCCAATATTTGTCCTTTGCAAATTTGTTTCAATTGTGCTATTACAACTTCTAGAGTAGGTCCTCTTGATGAATCGTTAATTAAATGAACTTCATCTACGATTATCAAACCAATTTGATTTATCCATTTAGATTGGTGTCTTATAGCTGAATCAATTTTTTCATTAGTTGCAATAATTATGTCAGCATATCTT
>JAGLTP010000521.1 GCA_023135215.1 Candidatus Heimdallarchaeota archaeon | reverse complement strand
AAATGCACTAGAAGAAAATGATAATCAAAATAACATATATACCTTTGATCAAACCACTTGGAATTGGACCAGTACTGAAGTTACTTCCAACGATAATACAGATTTTTCATATGTTCCTTCTCTAGCTGTTGATTCTGCTAATAATGTACACATAGCTTGGGAAAGTGTTGACATAGGAGGTACTTTGGCTGATCACAAAATCTCCTACAAGCGATGGGATGCTTTAACACAATCATGGACGACAACAGAAATAATCTCAACAGAAAGTACAACAGGATCTTTTAATCCTTGCGTTGCGACTGACTCTAATAATAATCTGCATGTAGTCTGGGGCGATGAATCAAATTATGACAGTAGCGGAGATGATAGAGATATCTTCTACAAAAAATGGATTGCGAGTACTTCTGCTTGGAGCACTACGTATGTAGTTTCAATAGGGAGTTCAGTTTACTCTCATCATCCTGACCTTACTATAGATTCTTCTGGAAAACCACATGTAGTATGGGCTGATGATCTTGAAATATACTATAGTCATTGGAATGATACTTCATCTTCTTGGACCTCAGCTAAACATATTTCTACTACTGGTATTTGGGGTGGTGCTAACTACCCCACAATAGAAGTTGATATTTTCGGTAACATCCACATTGTTTACGAACAAGCAGGTCCTGTAGATACGGATCTTCATTACACAAAGTGGAATGCTACTACTAGCCTTTGGTCATCTTCAGTTGATATATCAATTGGAATTGATTTAAACTCATTAAATCCTTCGATAGATTCTGATTCTAAAGGTAATGTTCATGTTACATGGGCGGGAAATATTAATGGAGTAGAGTACAATATCTTTTACAGAAAATGGGATGCTGGGTTGGGTGATTGGTTTGCATTCGAAGAAATCTCAACTGAAACTACAGAATATTTAAAGAATCCTTCTCTTTGTGTTGATATATTTAATAATATTCATGTAGCTTGGGAGGATTCGACTAACTATGCTTTGAGTGGTACAGATTGGGATATTTTCTATAAACGCTGGGACGAATCTAATTCTTCTTGGACAACCACAGAGGTTTTGTCGACAGAAAGTTCTGGTGCTTCTTACTATCCTTCCCTTGGAGTGGGATTATCTGGTATAATCCATATTGTTTGGCAAGATGTAACTAATTATGCAGGTGCTGGAACAGATGAAGATGTCTTCTACAAATCTCAATTTGGTCCTCCTATAACTCCTGAATTAGCTTTTATAATTCCTAATCCAGTTGAAACCTCAGCAGTATATCTCAATTGGAATGATATAGAATTTGCACAGGCATACTATGTATATCGTTCCACATCTTACATTTGGTCAATTGAAGAACTTATCCCAATTACCTCCGTTTCCTCTAGTGAATATACTGATATATTACCTTCAGAGGGATATTATTACTATGTAATAGTTGCCAGAAATATAGCAGGAAATAGTACTCAATCTAATTGTCAATATGTCGAAGTGAAGTTTCCCGATCTCAATGCTCCTGAATTATCCTTTGTTTTACCAAATCCTACGGACATAGATAGTATCTCTTTAGTCTGGGATAGCGTTGATGGAGCAATAGAATATTATGTCTACAGATCGGATACGTACATTTGGTCAGTAGAAGGATTAATACCAATAGCAACAGAAATCTCAACAACTTTTGTCGATACACTTCCAGATGAAGGGTTCTATTTCTATGTGATAGTAGCAACAGATGGAGTAAGAAACAGTACGCATTCGAATTGTGAATATATACAATACAAACTTCCGGTATTAAGTGAATTCGTAATAACTTCAAGTTTGATCCTAGGAACTTTCGTCTGCTTATTTGTAATAATGAGAACACGTAAGAAAAAAACTAAACCGAACTAGTTCATGCTAGTTCTTTTTTTTCCTCTAAATCATTGAAAACAGTTTTACTCCTAAACATACTTGTGTACATAATATGTTTACTCTAGCTCTTACTTTACCTACTTCTAAGCATAGGTAAGTAAGTACTCTAGAGAGTACTCTACCAATGCAGAATTGTCCTTTGTTCTGCAATGTGCGTTTCGCACTGCTTGCTTTTTATCTGTAAGCTACTGTTTTTCCACTACTACCGTTACTGATGTGCCTGTAAATAGCTGATCCGTTGCCGTTGGTGTGTCCATTGGCATAGTTACCATTTCCATTACCAATGTGTTTATGGAGGTTGATATCTCCAAAGTTGCCGTTTTTGTGTTTTTCTTCTATGTTTTGAACAACAGAGTTGAATAACCAATCTTCACTTATTTTCCAGGTAGAATTGTCCCAGTCGAAGTTATCGATGTAGAACGGCCACCACATCCCATGCTTCCCAAAGAAGTCCAGGGAGTAGATTTTATGGTTCTTGAAAGTACTCCAAATCAAGTAAGATAACTTGGAATCATAGTATGG
>JAGLTP010000520.1 GCA_023135215.1 Candidatus Heimdallarchaeota archaeon | reverse complement strand
ATATAGAGTTGAGGAGTTGAAGTTATTATTTTATCTCCTACAAGAATCTTTTCAGTCATGAACTCCATTTCAATGTTATAGGACTTTTTAGTTTTGAATAGAATGTCACCATGTTCAATTGAAGTTATATGTGGATTAATAATTAAACGAGAAAGAACTGACTTTCCAGTATACCCATCTCCAAGTGGGATGATTGTTCCTGTAGCATAATTCTTAAGCTCGCTTGTCACATTTTCACCTATTGAAATTACTTATGACTTCTCCTCTAGCATATTGTAATGAACTAAAATGCCTTGATTTTTGCATGGTTATGTGAATATCAATTGGATATTCAGAGATTAATTTCTCATATGGAAATAAAATGTTTGTCAAAGTATCAATAGAAAGAAAATGAAATATATATT
Organism: Candidatus Heimdallarchaeota archaeon; assembly: GCA_023135215.1. The sequence continues at coordinate 2,928 of JAGLTP010000520.1, read as the reverse complement.
ATCCAGTACTCTTGCTTCTCAACTCATTTCCCTACCCAATCTGTAAAAGTTTCCTTTAGTAGTTGAATACTTTCCATGGTGAAACAAGAAGATGGAATCGCCCTTATCTGAAATTCATCTAAAGTAATCCCTTTCTCCTTTATCATTCCATGAATTCCCTCTAATAATTGCCAGACATAATTATTATCTGGTTGTTGTAAATCTGTTTTGTTTGATTATAAGTATAGATTAAAGTAAATTTTTAATTTTTTCCACACCAATAACTCTGCCCTCAGCAACGACTTTTCCATCAATTCTTAGAGCAGGCGTAAGCATAACATCTAAATCCGCAAATTTTGTTATATCTGTAAAATGCTCTACATTATATTCATCAGTTTTTCCAGATTCCTCAACAGCTTTGATAGCAATTTCATATTGCTTTTCGCACTTTTTACATCCTTTCCCAACGATTTGAATTAATTTCTTTTCAACCATTTTATCACCTTTTTTTCTAAATAAAACTAATCGGTTCTTTTGATACAATTAAACCGAATAACAATCCTGCAATCACTGTGAATATTATGACTAAGAACACATATACAAGATTTTTCTTGTCTCCTATAAATTTCCGTGTGACCAAAATACTCTGAATTGATAACTCAGGGTCAGCTAGTAGATAAGCAAGAAGAACACCTCTTGACATCCCGAGATCTAGAAACATTCTTGCTATGGGTACTTCCATCAATGTTGGAAAATAAGCGACTACACCAAATAATACTCCAATAGTGTTTGCAATAACAGTATTCTCCCCTACAAGTCTTTGAATGAAATTTTCTGGAATTAGTTCACCTAATGCCCCTGCAAGAAAAACTCCAAGAATTAAATAAGGAAGGATCATTTTTACAAAGGACCAAGTTTCACTCATCCAACTTTTTATGTCTTCCTTATCAAAAACTCGAATGACATATAGAACTATTATTCCAGCTACAATTAAAGAAAGAACTGCTTTCATTCCCATATTAGCTAGATCAATTCTGAAAGCTTCTGATTTTAGATATTCTATTGTATATTTTATTTGTGTTGCCCCATCTGAGCTTCCAGATGTAAAATAACTTATTTGAGAAGTACCTGTGAATAGAAGATAAATCAAACCTAGGGAAAGATTAAAGTTTTTATTTTCAATTAAGAATAAACATCCTACAAACAATACAACTCCTACACCCCAAATGACAGTTTGAATAAGCGGAGGGTTGTTTACTCCCCAAGCTAGTAAATAACTTTTGTTTAAAAAGGCAATAAGAACTCCTGTGGCAAGCACTAACGTAACAAGAATTGTCTGTGATACAAGTTTGAAACTAATTCCTTCTCTTTCTTCGAATTTTGTTTCTTCCATCTGTTCTTCTTCTGAATCTGATATTGGCCCCTCCTTTGTTTTACTGTTTCTATCCTTGAAAATAAATTCCATAAGTAATCCGATAATTATAGAGAAGCCTAGAGCTATAATTGCTCTTGCAATAGCAATATCCATCCCGATTAAAACCCCCGTGTAAGTTATAGCAAGGATATTGATCGCAGGCGCAGAGAAAAGGAAAGTCATAGCTGGTCCGAGTCCTGCTCCCTTTTTTTTGATGCCAGCAAACAAAGGAAGCACAGTACATGAGCACACAGCTAGTAATAAACCTGCAATTGCTGCAACTGGATAAGCAACAATTCTCTTTGAATCCTTTCCCATATACTTCACAATTGCTTCTTTTGGAATAAAGATGATCATGGCACCTGCAATGAAAAATGCAGGGATTAAACACAATAGAACATGCAGAGGAAAGTAATCAGCTAAGGCTAACACTCCTCCAAGAAGTGTTTCCCCTAGCTTTATCCAGAACCAGTGTACCATTACTTTATCTCCACTTTCATATCGATATTCCTCGATATATAAATATGGTGATATGGCTAAGCCTTATTGTCTCACAATAGAAAGTTTTATTTCATTAATTATGTAATTACACATGAAAATGTCTGAATTAAAACAAAAGTTGAACCAGCTCCATAAACAAGGTATTTTTCAAGAAACAGCAGATCAAAGAATAGAGGAAATCAAAGTAATTGAAAAAGAAATTATCACTTTGAAAAAAGACAAACAGTTAGATAAATTGATGAAATTATTCAAAGCCTTAGGAAATAAAAATCGATTGCTTATTCTTGCTCTGATTATGAAAGGAGTTAGATGCGCATGTGAGATTGAACATCTATTGAATCTATCTCAATCAACAGTTTCTCATCATATCAGTACACTTGTAGACGTTGGAGCTTTAGATGCAATCAAATCTGGAAAATGGAATTTAGTTAAATTAGATGAGACATCTTTCTCAAAGGAGTTCTTTATATCCCTAATTAACAGCTCTTTTGAATAATGTAAGATTTTTACTGAAGATTCTCATCTCCATTTAGAAACCTTTTAAGTTACTTCTTCTTACAAGTGTGATAACCATACAGAAGGTGTAAAAAAAATGTATGAACCTTTAAGAGATATAGGACCACATTTTGAATTATCAGATACTCACAAAATGGTTAGACAAAGTGTGAGAGAATTTGCGGAAGCAGAAATAGCTCCTTACGTTAAGGAATGGGATCAAGCTCAAGAATTTCATAAGCCGATTCTAAAGAAAATGGCTGAACAAGGACTTCTTGGAATTAGCGTTCCTGTTAAATATGGTGGAGGAGGTCTTGATTACATAGCACTTGCTATTGCATGTGAAGAATTGGAGAGAATAGATACAGCTTTCAGAGTAATTTTATCTGTCCATAATGGATTGGTTGAATCAACTATATGGCAATGGGGGAATATGGAGCAAAAGAAGCAATACCTACCAATACTAGCCACTGGAGAGAAAATGAGCACTTATGGTTTAACCGAACCAGCTGCAGGTAGCGATCCTGCTGGACTCAAAG
>JAGLTP010000052.1 GCA_023135215.1 Candidatus Heimdallarchaeota archaeon | reverse complement strand
GGTGGTGACAAAATCAAAGAATGCATACAATGTGGTATTTGTTCTGCTAGTTGTCCAGTTTCTTTTGCTATGGATTACACTCCTAGACAAATATGGGAACTTCTAAGATCTGGACAATTAAAAAAAGCATTGAATAGCCACACTGTATGGTTATGCTCTTCTTGCTACAAATGCGCTGTTAGGTGTTCTACTGGCATCCCTTTTACAGATGTTATGTATGGATTGAAGCGCTTAGGTTTGGAGAAGAAAATGAATCTAAAAGGTATAAGTGGTCCAATTTGGGGACGTACTTTTCTAAACAACGTTCGACGCTATGATAGAATTACAGATTTATTTGTAATGATTATGTTTATGGTTAAGAAACAACCCTTCAGAATTCTTTCAATCATTCCCGAATCTTGGGGGATGTTTACAAAAGGAAGGGTTCCATTCAAGAATCTTATGATGCTTATTCCTAAAACTATCAAATCTTTTTTCATTAGAAGTGATGTCAAGAAGATGATGAAATGGATCGACAAAAACGTGGAGATTAGCTAAAATGACTGAAGCAAAAAAACAGATTGGATATACCTACTTTCCTGGTTGTGCTCTGGAAGGTATTCAGGAACCTTATAAGAAATCAACAGAGGCAGTTGCTAAGGAATTAGGAATTGTTTTGAATGAGCTCAAATCATGGAACTGTTGTGGAACTCCGTCTGTTATTGGTGTTGATGAGATTAAAGCTCTAGCCTTATCTGCTAGGAATCTTGCCTTAGCTGCCAAAGAAGGAGACGAAATAGTAAGTCCTTGCAATACTTGTTTTGGTACTTTGAAAAAAGTTAATGTCTATATGGATTATAATAAGAAAATTTATGATGCAATAAATGGCTCCCTCAATGCTGCAGGATTATCTTACGAACCTTATACTGTAAAAGTTCGACATTTCGTCGATATTTTAGTAAATGATTACGGCTTAGAAGAAATCAGAAAAAGAGTCAAAAGACCTCTTACAGGTTTCCGAGTTGTCCCATTTTATGGATGTCATTTCTCCAGACCTTTTGGTGAACATGATGATATGGAGAATCCTAGAAAGATGGATGATCTTATCAAAATTTCTGGAGCAGAATGGGTAGATTATCCGATGAAATTTACATGTTGTGGTGCTACTCTACCAGTAACCGATCAAAAGGTTGGTTATAGACTCATACATGAGATTCTCAGATCAGCGAAGGAAGTAAAAGCTGATTTCATAATTACTGCATGTCCTCTTTGTCAAACAAACTTAGAAATGTTTCAGAGAGTAGCAGGAAATATGTATGGAGATAAACATCACATTCCAATTCTGTATGTTACTCAACTAGTAGGATATGCACTTGGGCTTTCAGTAAAGGAACTGATGATAGATAAAACTTTGGTCAAGCCAAAAAGACTTATTGAAAAAAGTGAGGTGGTCTGATGACATCTGAAGCAGATCCAAGAATCGGAGTATTTGTGTGTAAATGTGGAAAAAACATTGCAGCAAAAGTTGCTGTTAATGAATTAGCTGAATATGCAAAAACGTTAGATAATGTTGAATTTAGTCAAGTAAATACCTTCACTTGTTCAGCAGTTGGACAAAAGGCTATCAAAGATGCTGTAAAGGAACATAATTTAGATAGAGTAGTTGTAGCAAGCTGCTCTCCAACTATGCATGAAAGTACCTTTCAAACAGCTACTGAAGAAGCTGGATTAAATAGGTATCAATTCCAAATGGCAAACATAAGAGAATTCTCTTCTTGGGTTACTAAAGATCCATTAGAAGCTACTAATAAAGCTAAGAAAATAGTAACTGGTGCTGTGAAGAGAGTAGCTTTTCATGAACCACTTGAAGAAGTAATAGTTCCAATAAATCCCAATACATTGGTCATTGGTGGGGGTATTTCAGGAATATCTGCAGCACTGAAAATTGCAGATGCAGGGCATAATGTTATACTAGTAGAAAAAGAACCTTCTATCGGTGGAAGGATGGCTCAACTTGACAAAACTTTTCCAACTTTGGATTGTGCCGCATGTATTCTCTCCCCTAAAATGGTAGATGTAGGTAAACATCCAAATATCGAGCTTATGGCTTACTCTGAAGTTGTAGCTGTTGATGGGTATATTGGAAATTTTAATGCTAAAATAAAGAACAAAGCTAAATCAGTAGATGAGGAGAAATGTACTAGTTGTGGTGATTGTTGGGAAAGTTGTCCTGTTAGATATACAGCTTATACAGAACCAGCAAAAATTGTCCCTGCTTTACTTTATGACGAAAGAACTTTCTTAGATAAAATAATAGCCAAGTACAAAGATAGAAGAGGAGCAATTATGCCCGTTCTTGAAGCAATTAATAGTGAGTACCGATATCTCCCTGAAGAGAGCTTGAAATATGTTGCAGTAGAAATGGACTATCCCTTGAGTTCTATGTATAGAATTGCTACTTTTTATAACGCTTATAGCTTAGAACCAAGAGGAGAACATCTGATAAGTGTCTGTATGGGAACAACATGTCATGTTAAAGGAGCTCCAAGACTTGTTGAAAGACTAAAGAGCGAGCTGAAGATTGAAATTGGTGAAACAACTGATGATGGCAAATTTACTTTAGAAACAGTTCGATGTTTAGGTTGTTGTAGCTTAGCTCCGGTGATTACGATTGATGGTGAAGCATTCGGTAATATGAAACCGAGTAGAATTCCAAGGGTGCTTGATAAATATGAGTGATACCAAACCATTTGATATTAATATTCTGAGAACTAAGGGAGAAAAATCCCTTTATCCGGACAAACCTAAAATTGGGATTAGTATGGCTTCATGCGGTTTAGCTGCTGGCGCTGAGAAAATTCTAGAAACAATCGAAGAGGAATTGAAGAATTTAGATCTTGATTGGATTATTACTAAAACAGGATGTCCAGGTTTTTGCCAAAAAGAACCTCTATTATTCTATCATGCACCTGGAAAAGAGAAAATTTACTTTGGTGAATTAACAGAGAAGAAAGCTAAAGATTTAGTCAAAGAATTATCCGAAAATACAGTAGATAGAGATTTCGCTACATGGAAAATTATGTCTGATGTTACTATTGAGGACAAGACTTTGTTCATCAGTGAAGAAACAGAAATTGAAGATGTTCCTTTGTACCAAGATTATGCTTTCTTTGAAAAACAATATAAAATCGCTCTCAGAAATTGTGGGTTCATTGACCCTCAAAGCATAGAGGAATATATCGCAAAAGGAGGGTATGCAGCTCTCCAAAAAGCTTTGAAAATGAAACCAGAAAAAATTATTGATTCCATTAAGAAATCCGGATTACGCGGAAGAGGTGGAGGAGGATTCCCTACAGGATTAAAGTGGGAACTCTGTTCCAAAGTAGATTCAGATATTAAGTATATTATCTGTAACGCAGATGAAGGAGATCCTGGAGCATATATGGATAGAAGTATACTTGAGGGTGATCCTCATTCAATAATTGAAGGTATGCTTATTGGTGCCTTTGGTATCGGAGCTAGTGAAGGTTATATTTATGTGAGAGCTGAGTATCCTTTAGCTATAGAACTTCTAGATATAGCTATATTACAAGCACGTGAGAACGGATTTTTAGGAGAAAATATCCTTGATTCTGGATTTAACTTTGATATTCAGCTTGCACATGGTGCTGGTGCTTTTGTTTGCGGAGAAGAAACAGCATTAATAGCATCAATTGAAGGCAGACCTGTTGAACCTAGAATAAGACCTCCCTTTCCATCAGAATCCGGTTTATGGGAGAAGCCTACAAACATTAACAATGTAGAAACATGGGCTAACG
>JAGLTP010000519.1 GCA_023135215.1 Candidatus Heimdallarchaeota archaeon | reverse complement strand
ATGGATTTTGAAAATAATTTTGTTATGTTAAGTCATTTTCTAATACCCTTCATGCAGTTTCCTTTAACACTGCAATTAAGTAGAACTATTGAAGATACCCCAATCAATGAGTTCTTAAAAACTTCAGAAAAAGCTATAGATTTAGCTCAAAATATTAATGATGAACAAAAGAAAATGGGTAAGAGACTATTGAACGAGATTTCTGAAAGATTTGATCAGTTATTTACTCTCTTTCCGGAAAATAAACCAAAAGAAGTAAAAATTAACAAAGAAAATCAATCTTCTACAGATACAATAGATACCAATAATTCTGAACAAAAGGAAATAATTGAAATGCAAGGTATCCCTAGACTTCTAGCATGTTTTGTTTTTTCTCTTTATACTTACATGGATATTTACTGTATGTCTGTAATTCAGTCCTTAATATGCTGTTCTTTACCTGAAAATCTATATGGAATCTATGAGCAATTAAGAAGTGCTTCAAATCCTGAAGATAGCGTCAATATCATTTTAAGGTCAATAAGCTTATTATATGAATTGGAAAAAAAGGAATTACCAGGGATAATGAGGGAATGTTTAAAAGAATCACATGAATGGAGAAATCGAAAGGAGTTTTTTTCTGATTATAAAAAACTAAGAGATAGAATTGCTCATAGGGAACCAGTTCTATATATTGAGGAGTTAGAGAAGAAAACAGCAAATTTATCGGAAAATGGTAAGAATAGAATCGAGAGATATAAATCAGACATGTTTGGTAAAGAAAATCTGGATAAAATCCCTGAAGATTTTCTAAAGCTAATAGTCGAACCATTTTATGGGAACATTGTTAATCTTATAATTGCTATGGAAATTGGAATTGAATGCATTACTTATTTAGCTCTGATTGATAGGATTGTCTACTTTTTTAGAGAAGATTTTGAATGTTTAGAAGAGGAAGAAGAACAATAAAGATTATCATATTTGAGTAAATTTCTCTGCAAAATCTGTTCTTAATTAAACTTCTATTTCTGAAGTTCATCCTTAATTTTCAGAATATCTAATTTCTTCTTAATTTTTTAGACTGATTTTCCTTATTCGAATCCAATTGATTTTTTTGTAATTCAGCTAATTTTAAGATTGGTATTTCATTTTACTAGTAATTAGTGATTGGAAATATGTCTAGAGAAAGAAATATCGAAACTGTTAGAAAATTCATATATTTATTCGAACAAAAGAATTTTTTCGAACTTTCTGAACTATATACAGAAAATGGAAAATTGATTTATCCTTATCATTCAGGATTGTTTCCTCCTGATGGAGTAGGGAAAAAGAATATCTATGAAGGCTGGAGTAATTTGGCAGAGAATTTTGATGAAGTCAAATTTCCAATTGAAGAAATTGTACCTTTTGAAAATCCGAACAAAGTAGCTGTAAAATTCTCTGGAAAACTCAAATTTAGGAATAAACCTAGTTATTATGAAAATGATTACTTGTTTATTTTCTATTTTGATGAAGAAGGTAAAATCACAGAATCTTATGAATACTTTAATCCAATTAATGCTGCTAAGGCATTTGGTTTAATGGATAAATTATGTAAATGAGATTATTGAACCTTAGTCAATTCCTTACGATAAGTTTGCGATTTCCTAGAACGAAATGGTCTATTTGATTTAATATCTGCAAAAACCAATTTTAGAACTTCTATCAAAAATCGAAATTTAGGCTTTAGAGTTTTCAAGTATGGTTTTCCTTTTGCATTTTCTTTTAATTCTCTTTTCTTTTCTTTGAGTATTTCTCTATCCAATAATTTCACTACCGTTATAATGTTGATATAATATAGCAATGGTATTCAGATTATATATATATATCAAAATAAAAACAAATATGTTGTGTAAAAGAAATTATTATACTACTGAATTACTTCTGAGAGAATCTCCTCAAATTTCCTTACAAACATAAAATGTCCCTCATTCTTATACTCTGTATATGAACTATTTTGTAGATGTTCTGCTTTATATTCTGCAAATTTTAAAGGAACAGTTATATCTTCAATTCCATGGAAGAGATGTATTTTGAAGTTTATATCCTGTAGCTTGAATCCCCAATCCGAGTATAGGTTTATTGCATCCCAAGATGGTCCATCAGCTCCATTCTTGAAAGCTTCCTCCATATCAACTTTAAGAAATTTAGCCATTTCTTCATCCTGTAAAATTTCTGCATCCTGTTCACTATATGCAGATTTTAACATTTTGGAAAACTTTTGAGGAGACTTTTTTCTTGCAATCCTACCCATATAAGAATAAGCTAATTTGAACAATCGAGGAGATATCTTTCCTATTCTTATAAATAATTTGTCTAAAGGAGCCATAATCTTAGATAGTTCCGTCTTATGAACTGGTGCATATCCACTTATATCTATTGCAAATAACAACCTATTACTATATTCGTAGGCTAGAGATAATACTATTGTTCCCCCTCCTGATACCCCCGCAGTTCCAAATTTTGATACGTTTAGTTGATCTACTATTTCTATAATATCATTATTATAATCAAGTAAAGAATAATTGGGTTTAAAATCAGAATCACCAAATCCTGGACGATCAGGGGCAATTATTCGCAAATTGTTACTAATAGCGGATTTTTCAGCAAACAATGCTTCATATCTTGAACCTGGAGAACCATGAAAATAGAGGATTGGGGTACCTTTAGGATCACCTATATCAAGATAGGAAACTTTTCTTCCATCACTGAGAGTAAGTAATTTAGTTTCAACTTCACTCAGTCTCTTCAATATATTTTCCATTACTTCTTTATGTCAAAACTCATTTATTAAGACTTTTGAAGAAAACTAAGAAATTATGAATATCAATCAGGAAGAGATTTGTCACTAGAACAACTTCTCTTTTAACACCAGCTTTCAGATTCTCTTTAATCAAGAAACAAAAGAAGAGAACACATACAAGCCTTAGTTAGTTCCTAACTCCACATTTGTTTTTTTCTTAGAACGAAATGGTCTATTTGATTTAATATCTGCGAAAATTAACTTTAAAACTTGTATTAAAAATCGAAATTTAGGCACTAGGGTTTTATGATATGGTTTCCCTCTTACATTTTCTTTTAGTTCTCTTTTCTTCTCTTTGAGTAGTTTTCTATCCAATAGTTTCACTACCGATATTATGTTGATATAGTATAGAATGGTATTTCAAGTATAAATATCTATCAAAATAAAAACACCCATTCTATTTGTGAATTATTAAGATTTAAGAGGTAAGAATAGAATAATTGAGCCAGATTTATTTTTAGAAAACCTGCTTCGGAATTTTAGTAAAAATTCCAATAAATTTAAGATTTATGTTTGTATCTTGTAATCTAAAGAGAGAAATTGGTATATTGATGCTCCTAACTTTGTTTTTCTAATAAAATTTAGTTGGGGTGAATAATTTGACTGAAACACTGCTTAAAGATTTACTTCGTGTCGAGCAATTATTATTTGAAGATAGAGATATGGCATTAGAACTTGTAAGAACGATATCTAAAAGAAAAGGATTATCAAACGAAGATAAATTTGCTTGTACTTTACTTGAATCTAGAATCATTCTTAATCGTAATGAGCACGAGAAAGCACTGAAAGAAGCTGAAAGAATATGGCCAACAATTCAAAAACTAGAAAATCCATTATTTATTTTGGATTATTTGATTATTAAAACGAATGTTTCGTGGATTATGGGGGATATTGATAATGGTATCAAAGTACTTGAAGAGCACTTGGATATAATTGAAGAATTACATACCAAAGTGCCAAAGGATAGTGAGATACGTTTTAAACAAAGAAAAGCTGAATTATCTCGAAATGGGGGAATATTATATTGGTATAAGGGTAGTCTTGATACTTCTCAAAAATATCACAAACAATGTTTAGCTTTGGGTGAAGAGATTAACGAAAAACATCTCATTTCAGATTCTTATAATAATCTAGGTCTTGTTCATGGGTCAGAAGGTGATATAGAAAAATCTATTGAATATTATAATCGTGCATTGAGCATCGCCGAGGAGTTAGGGATTATACAAAAAGTTGCTGGTATTTTGACTAATTTAGGTAATGCATACTCAATGAAAGGGGATCTTGACAAAGCATTAGAATATCTACAACGTAGTTTGAAAATTAAAAAGAAATTTGGTAATAAAATGGTTATTGCTGTCTCAGTTATTAATGTAGGTGTAGTATTTCAATTGAAAGGTGAACTCGACCAAGCATTAGACTATTATCAAAAAGGATTGCTACTAAGTGAAGAGATAGATTCCAGGTTTAATATCGCTCTCGCACTAAATAACATAGGTAATATATTTGATTTGAAGGGCAATCCTAATTTAGCCATAGAGTATTATGAACGAAGCTTGAAGCTTTACAAAGAGCTAGGTATTAAAGAAAAAATTGCTTTATTACTTGTTAATATCGGTTTTAATTGTAGGCAAAAAGGCAATATTAAGGAAGCGTTTGATAATTTTAATCAAAGTTTAATAATCTATGAAGAAATAGGAGATAATTTGGGTTCTGCAGTAGTTCTTCTTGAACTTGTACAAGAAGCACTTGAACAAAATAATCAGGAATTAGTTCAAGAATATTTGAACAAACTACAACAAATCAATAAATCTGTAAACATTCGTTCAATTGATCAACGCTTCCGTTTAGCAAAAGCGCTTTCACTTAAGGTTAG
>JAGLTP010000518.1 GCA_023135215.1 Candidatus Heimdallarchaeota archaeon | reverse complement strand
TGTTCAATTTAATTTCTATGTCTTTGTTATACCAATTATGGAAGAAGTAGCAAAAATCTTTCCTATAATCATTCTGTTGGGAAACTATACTCAATTCATTTTTAGGAAAGAACGTATTCAAACTAGATTAACCCCTTCTCTTAGAACTTTTGTCCTCTATGGTGCATTCTTTGGTGTTTGGTTTGATCTTTTTGAACAGTTTTTCCATTATTCAAATTTATTAGCGGATAATATCTCATCTCAATCTATAGTTAATAGCTTGATATATACTAGGAGTGTATATCCTCTTCATTGTGTTACAACAATGATAGCATCTTTAGGTTTGGGAATTGTTTTTATTAATAGGAGAAATTTGAGGAAAAGACTTCAAGTTTTCTTATTTATTTTATTCATACTTTTAGCTGCTTGTCTCCATGGTCTGTGGAATTATTATTCCATTTCTCAATTAGATTCTCCCTCTCAATTTGCTGCTCTGACAACAATAGGCATCACTTCAATTGGTGTTTTTGCTGTCTTCGTGATGTTCTTATTATTATATAAACCGAAATTATGTGGATCATGCAATACAGAACATGCTTCAGGAAGCTGTGTCGAATTAAACTATGATTTGGAAGAAATTTCAAAAAACCTTTCGAAAAAACGAAAAATCATCCCCCTCCTACAAAATTCTTATGATATGATTATGTGTTCACAATGCCAAAATAAAACATTTAATGGCTATTTTTGCTTAAATTGCTGGTCATTTCCTAAACTACAATGTAATAACTGTAATCAGGTTTTACCTTCATATACGAGAATCTGTTGGTCATGTGGTACAGACGTTCCAACACTTTATGCCAAAATGACATCTTCTTCTCCATCATTTTATGTTAACTTATCTGTTGGCCTTACAAGAATTCTAGGAGCTGGGATGTTTATTAGTTTCATATTTGCTTTCGCTACGTTGAGGGAAACCATATTTTCTATAGGTTCTCTATCCTCTATGGGTTATATTATTCTCCTATTAGGGATAATTCTATCACTTATAGTAACTATAATTTGGTATGCTTACAGTGACAATAAAGTTAAATCAATGATAAGTTCAATGAACTTAATCTCTATCGCTGCCATCTCTATCATAATTACAGGTTTATATCTCTCTGTTTTTGCTTTCCTCATGATAATCACTGTTGCACAAATTGTTATGGGACTAATCGGATTAACTTGTATTTTATTGATCATAACAGCAAGTGTGTTTTATCTGTTGAAAATAGTAAAGGGGGCTAGGTTAATTATAATATAGGTGATTAAATGGAGAGGCAAGAGTATATACCACCACAACCTGACAAACCAAAGGAAGATCCCCCATTTAAAATAAGTTATAGGCATTTGTTATACAAACTCTTCTTCCCTCATCTTAAAAATAGGGGAAAAAGAGAGTATTTCGGAGTTCTTGTACTTAGATCTTCAGTATATCTTGCTATAGGTTACGCTCTATCAATTCTGTTTGGAATAATAGTCTATTTCATATCAGAGTTGAGTGAAATATCATATTTAATATGGTCACCAGATCAGATTCTGGTTTTACCATTTGCATTGATTTTCATGGAAGGTGCTATGCTTGGTGACGACATTGCTCTTTCTTTTGTCACATATTATATTGTAGTAATTATCATACCATTCTTTGTAGCTGGTGTGATTTCGGGAATCTTCTGGGGAGATGAAGCTAGGGATTTGATACTAAGTTCTTCAATAATAATACTC
>JAGLTP010000517.1 GCA_023135215.1 Candidatus Heimdallarchaeota archaeon | reverse complement strand
ACATGAGACATTAAGTGATGGACATCTAGCATCACACCCAGCAGCAGTTATTGGTCCAAGACAATACTTTCCATGAAGTAAGAAACAGTCATTACCTTGAAACTTACATTCGAGACATACTGAATAGGGATACTTGACTGGTTGTAAGTCACTAATGAGCTTGGTGTAAATAGGAACAAAGTTTTCTTTGGCTATTGGACATCCTGGTACAGTGAAATCAACCTTAATGAAATCACAAATAGGTCTAGCCCCTTGTGGTTGACCAACCATGTCTAAGAATTCAGGAACTTTGCCATCTTTACCATAAACATATTCCAATCTTTCTTTGAATTCTTTCTCATCATCACCAAGAAACTGAATGCCACCATAAGCAGCACAAGTACCAATAGCTACAACTATGTCAGCTTTTTCTCTTATTTCTTTCAATTCAGCTTCTTGTTTTGATGTGTTAATACTTCCTTCAACTAAAGCAATATCTACATGATCAACTTCTTGATGAGATTGAGCCATATGAAAGAATTTTATATCTGCACTTGTAAAGAAATCAATAAGCTCATCTTCCATATGAAGGATGGCTAGTTGATCTCCAGCACAACCTGAAAAACCGAATACACCAACTACAGGTTTCTTTTCTCTTTGCCACATTTTAGATTAACTCCTTGATTCTTTGCACGTCATAATACGTAAATACAGGTCCTTCTAGACAAGTGTATCTGCCTTCAACTGCACAATGACCACAGTGACCTTGCCCGCATTTCATTCGTCTTTCAAGTGTCATTAGAATTTGATCTTTTGGAATCTTAAGTTTCAATAATTCCTGAATTACGAATTTATACATGATTGGAGGTCCACAGATTAATGCAGTAGTTTTGTCACTTACAACTCTATCAATTATCTTTGGAAATAGTTTTGTTACAACACCTACATTGTATGGCCATTCTCCTGTATCATCTTTATCTACTGAAAGATGTGTTTCTATTATTCCTCTTTGCGTCATTGCTATGAAATCTTCTCTAAAGAGCATATCTTTTGGGCTTCTTGCACCATTTAAGAAGAATACTTGATCATATTCTTCACGTCTATCTTCTACATAAAGTAAGACTGATCTTAGTGGAACAGCTCCTAATCCACCTGATACTATTATCAAATCTCTTCCTCGTAAACCTTTCATATCAAAACCATCACCATAAGGTCCACGAATATTGACTTGACCTCCTACTTTTAGTTTAAATAGTGCATTTGTAAAAGAACCAACCTTCCTAATACCAAATTCAAGAAAATCTGTTCTTGTTGGTGGAGAAGAGATTGAAAAAACAGCTTCACCTACTCCTGGAATTGACATTATTATAAATTGACCGGGTCGATAGTTTTCTTCTAAAATTGATTCATCTAAATATCTAACCTTAAAATATCTAGTATCTTCAGTTAGATCTTTCATTGCTAGTATTTTTGCGGGATAAGCTTCATATGTTTTGATTTTATCATTCTCATTCTGCTCAATCATAAGTCTAAAACCTCCTTTGTCTGACCAACCTCATCGTACAGTGCTTTTGAGACTGTAAGAACATTAATATCGACTGGACAGTAATCTACACATCTCCCACAACCTACACAGCTGGGCTGTCCCCATTTCCCTATGTATTCTTTTAACTTGTGAGTATAAAATAGTTTAATTCTGTCAGTCCTACTAGCTCTGAAATCATGCCCTCCTGCGACCATGGAATAATATGGTAGCATACAACTGTCTAGCATTCTTTCTCGAGTTCCCTCTTCTGTCGACATAGAGATTATATCTGTTACATTAAAACAATTACAAGTTGGGCATACCAAGCTACATGTTCCACAAGAAAGACATTTTTCACCAAATTGTTCCCAAACTTCGCTTTCATAATTTAGTTCTATAATATCTGCCAAGTATTTGAAATAAGGTACTTCTGAACTAAACTTTTGCGATCTTAGTTGTTGCCAAATAACGTATTCTTGTATAATTTCTTCAGTAATCTCTTCTTCTAATAAGTCCTCAGCTGCAATTGCAAGATTAAGTCCTTCATCTGAACCAACCCACATCAAATAATATCCGTTTAAACTTGTTAAAAACAAATCAAAACCATCTTCGACCATATCTGTTCCAGTAGACTGACAGAAACAATTCTCGTCTGGAAAACAAGAATGACCTATTATAATTAGATTTTCTCTTCGTTTAGCATAATATGGATCTTTAATATTACCCAGAAATAAGCGATCAAGAATCTTAACTGCATGGATATCGCAAGGATGAGCTCCTATAACAATTGTTTTTTCATTCTCTGGTAGAACTTCTTCTATTTTATCCTTGGTAAACTTTTTAGTTGTATATCTAGGTGGTGTTAGGAATTTCTTAAGTGCAATTTGAGTCCTTTCATAATCAAAGTCAAGTTCTTCGAAAGAATTTATCTCCTCGAAAGAATGCATTCCATCCTTTTTGACAGGACCAAAAAGCTTCCCTTTTGTTTGAATTAACTTAACAAACTCTGGAAAATTCTCTTTATCCATTTTATAAGTTTTCATCTGCGATTTTCATCAATAATAACTTTATAAAAGATTCTAAAGGTGTTTGTGGATTTTTTTTGCACAGACTGCAATTATTCTACTAAAAATATATTTTCTTTTAGTACTTTTAGTATCTGAAAATATACAAATAACTAGAGCAATCTTTTTTTAATAGTGACTTTTTTCTACATCTGCATGGATTCAATCTTTCTTACTGGTGCAACTGGATGCACCGGAATGGGTGTTCTCAAATACCTTCTTTCTCGAGGATATAACGAAATCTATGCTCTTGTAAGAAAAGAACCTGAAAATCCCCTGCCTAAGATTAAATACATTGTTGGAGATCTAACTGATAAACAAAGATTAAATGAAATCTTCTCTGAGATTCATGTAGATCATATATGGCATTTAGCTGCTGCTGTTCATCGAAGCGTCAAGAGGAATGAATTCTTCACAATTAATGCAGGAGGTACAAGAAATCTCCTTGAAGCAGCTATAAACAATGGCGTCAAAACATTTTCATACACAAGTACTACTGGAGTTTATGGTAGAATAAAAGACTCTCCAACCACAGAAGAACATAGAGTCAAACCTTGGGGAATATACTCAAAATCAAAATATGAAGCTGAGCAAATCATATCAGCTATGTGTAAAGAGAAAGGGATTGAAGGAAATATCCTTCGACTTCCAATGATCCTTGGAAAAGGAGATAGACATGTTTATCCTGTTATTGGAAAGTTTATCAAAAGAAATCTCCTTCCAATACTAGGAAGACCAAATCATAAAATTTCGATAGTTCATCCTTATGATGTAGGAAAGGCTTTGGAAACTGTTACAAATTCTAATAGCAAGAATTGTGATATTTATCATACTGTTTCCTGTAATGTTACTTGGAGAGAATTGATTAGAGAAATTGAAAAGAATCTTGTTGGTAAAAGCCGATTAAAGTTTTACCTTCCATATCCAATTTTCTTCTTAGCTGTATGGGCATTTGAAGCAATATCTCGAGCATTCTTCCCAAAGAAGGAACCTCATGTTAATCGAGAGTATGCTCAAATGGTTGGGAGAGAATGGGTTTTCGATATCACAAAGCTGGAGAAACTTGGATATAAACCTATGATGGAGAGAGAAGCAATAATAAAAGATACGATTTATCCTGAAGATGTTCCAATACCTTTGAAAGCAAGCATTTAATTACTTGGTAGTAATTTTACAAACTAGTGATTTGATATGAAAATTTTAGTTACCTATTACAGTGAGACGGATAACACTATGATGATTGCTGAAGCAATAAATGAGGTTGCTTCTAAGGATAATGAATCAGAAATTAAAGATGTTAAAAACGTAAAAAAAGAGGAACTTGAAAATTATGATCTGATTTTTCTGGGTTCTGCTTGTCATAGTGCAGATTTTGCTAAGCCTGTACTGGATTTTCTAGCTGATCTCCCAGAATCACCTGGGTT
>JAGLTP010000516.1 GCA_023135215.1 Candidatus Heimdallarchaeota archaeon | reverse complement strand
CGTTCTGTTCCGCGATTGAAAGAAGGGGATACTATTATTGTGATAAGTGGGTCTGGAACAACACCTATTGTTAAAGCAATGCTAGAAACATATCTTATTTACAATCCTTTTGTAATTGTCCTAACTAGTTATGTACATAGTCTGATAGGGAGATTGGGAAATGTTACTATCAAACTAAAAGGAAGAACAAAATCAGATTTAGAGAGAAGAGATTTAGGCTTAGATAGCACTTTAGCTCCTGAAGGAACAGCCTTTGAACATGCAGCTCTAGCTTTTCTTGATGGTGTAGTAGCAGAACTAGCTGTTTCGCTTCACAAAGATGAGCAAAGTCTATTAAATCAGCATAATCAAGGATTATAAACTCTAGAGGGATTAGAACACCCCACCTGACTCACAAATTAAAACTAAAATGGGATATGAGAGGATAAAAAAGTTTAATAGAATTTCGTCATATAGAAATCATATACCTATCCAGAAAAGATTATATAAGCAAAATCGTGAAATCTTCTCAACTAAAAACAATTGGCGGCAACGAAAACGATGTCAAGCAAACTCACAATTAAAGATATCTTCAAAGTCGATGGTTCAGGAATACCCTACCTAAAATTGGTTATTTATGGACCATCCCTCGCTGGTAAAACAAGTATGTTAACCGTATATAATGTTCTAAGAAAAGTTGAAGACCCTGAAACAATCTATTCTTCACTTAAGAAAATCGATGATCCTAGCGGTAGAACAATTTTTTATGACCAAAGCACATTCGAATTGCCAAAAGGACAAGGTGTGAGTGTTCCAAAACTTCGTTATCAGGTCTGGTCCACCGCAGGCCAAAAAAGGCATTATATTCAGAGAAAGGTTGTACTAGAAGGAGCCGATGGTTTAATTTTCATGTTTGATCCCAGCAAAAACATGTGGGAAGATAATGTGGATAGCGTTGATGAGCTTATCTCTTTAAAGGGAGATATTTTAGGTAAATCACTTCCTTTTCTGATTGTTCTAAATAAGATTGACTTACCTGCAGAGGAACGAATTCCAACTGAAAAATTCTTGGATCTTCTTATTGAGAAAAAACTTGCAAGTAACAAAGGAGAGGCATACATGCGAGTTATAGAAACTTCTTGTTTACAAGCAAGAAACGAGCTAATGACTCTATTGAGGAGCCCTGATATAAAGTCAAAACTCGATGAGTATGGACGATTGCAGAAAGGAGCTAGACCTCTTAGTGTACAAAAAATTGCTCAACCAATTGAACAATTAACAAGAGAGATAGTTATTCATAGAATTAAATCTGCAAAAGTTGATTGAAGTCTTGAAATTGGTGGGTTATTTTGCGTATTGATAGTGCTTCGCGTGCTATTCTTCTTCATATTTTTAAAAAACATACAATGAATGTTTCAAAATTAACAGATTTAGAGAAAGCAAGGTGCTCTTCTTTCCTAGAAAAAATAGGTTATTCAATTGAAGAATTTGCTAGTACAGATTATTTCTCTGAAGATGAACAAAGCCAGGTAATATTCAAGCTTATCAAAGAAGGGATAGAAGCTTCTGCAATAAGTGAACTACTTGATTGGAAGAAGTTTGAGCAAATTATTTCACATATATTTAATGAACTGAACTACATGGTCTTAACAAATTTCAGATTCAAAGATGAGGTTACAAGATACGAAGTAGATGTTATTGCATATAATTACCCGTATATTTTCTTGATTGATTGCAAATATTACAAAATGATATCGTCATCTGTACTAAAAGAAGCAGTAAAGAAACAAAAGGAAAGAACAGAAGTTATAGTTGAAGTTTTTCCTTTCCTATCCGATGAGTTAATAAAGAAGCTACAACTGCCTTTGAAGAGAAAACTGTATTTATTCCCCGTTATTATCTCTTGGAGGGACCATAATTTACAATTTTATCAAGATGTACCGATAATTTCTTACAACCAATTAACTGGATTCCTAAATGAAATTGATGAATTCAGAGATAATATGTTTCATCTCACGATAAATCTAACATAATTAAAAGAAACAATCAGATTCAGAATCAATTTTTACATTTTTACTACAGAAATTAATTTATAGTTTAAATACTAAATATTCTCTATAAGATAAAGGATTGAGCTGAATTAAATGGCTGTAGAATCTGAAAGTCCATTCAGTGTTGTTCGTTCACTTGTGAAAAAATTCCTAGGAGAAATGAGAGTTATACGTACTAACGTAGAAGAACAAGCCAAAGCAAGAGCTGAAGAAATCAAAAGTGGTTCTCTAGCTCCTGGAAAGGCGCAATATTCAGTCTCCGAAGTGGATGGAATAATACGAAATTTCAAAGATAGTTATGTTGGTCTCTTTAGAGACATTCACCTGATGGTAGTAACAGAGAGCACATCAAAGATTAGACAAGGAATTGAACAAGGTTACATTAATGCTGAAATGATAACACAAGAAATGTTAGATTCACTAGAAAAGCATAAAGCTGAAGCTAACAAAGTTCCTGGACTTGAAAAACGAATCCAAGACGATGTTTTGAAAATTGATGAACTCAATGATCAAATTGGAAATCTGAAAGCTGAAACAATTTCTATACAAAATGAGCTTACTGACATTCAGACAACGATGAAAAGCAAAGAACAAGCTATTGAAGATTTATCAAAAAGAGCAACAACTGTAGCAGTAGATGAAACCATAATTAAAGAAAGAGATGAAGTTATTCTAGATAAAGATAAGACCATTCATCAATTAAGTCTAGAGAAAAATAATCTTCAATCAGA
>JAGLTP010000515.1 GCA_023135215.1 Candidatus Heimdallarchaeota archaeon | reverse complement strand
CTTCTTTCAATCGCGGAACAGAACGAGTATTTGTTATAAACCTACTTTCAACACCAAAATGCTCCAATCTTGTCTGAAGCATTTGTCCAACCATTGCGCTTCTACCACTTGCCAAAATGTAGATTCGCTTCTTTTGCTTTATATCTTCCATTAACCTATCTCTAATTTGTTGGACATATTCATAATGTTCTGTCATATGATCAATATTCTCTTGTAGATTCTTTACCATTAATTCAAGAGCCTTAAAAATCACAGGTTTTGTAGCATCACTTGTTAGATATTTGATGCTTTCAGAATCGATTACTTCCTTATCCGTTGTCTCTTTTTTCTCTTCTTTTTTGTTTGAACCCATTCACACCACAATTTACACATGAAGTTGGATAGAATTTAGTTATTTAGCTATCCTCTAAGCTTCATTCTTCTAGCCTAATTTAAATTGCACGGTCGAAAAATTTCACTAGTCAATTGTTTATTTGAATGAGATTATACAAGAAATAGAAATATAAGTAAGAAAAGTAAATAATTCCTTGATTGGGTTGAGCTTTGGAGACAAAATTTGGAAAAGATCCAAAATTATTGCGATATCAGTTCTAGTGTTCTGGTTGTTAATTGTCTCTATTAATGCAAGGAAAATTTTCAATATTACAGATTATGTTGCTGATGAAAGCGCTAATCTTTCGACTTCCAAAGGTTCAGAATCTCAGATTGGAAATAAGATTTTATCAGAGTTTAGTGAGTTAAATAGCACTTTTCAGATTGTTGTCCACAACCCTGAAGGGAGTATACTAACAAATGAAGTAAAATTAACGATTACTCAACTTATTAACAATATAACATACAATCCGAAAATAGGTCCGTTCCTCTCGGCTAAAACCCCGTATTCATCAGTTTTTGATGACGCAGACAACATGTTGAGATCTGTTTTATCACTTCAATGGTTTTCAACACAAATGGCATTCGCTTCAACTCACTATATCTGGGGTGGAGCAGAATATTTCTCCATGGAGTGGGTGGATAGTTATAATCTTACAAATGATGTGGAATTATCTACTTCCATTGCTGAACTAAATACATACAATTTCATCTTACAATATTTAGATGACAATAACGAATCTAGATATGTAAATTATGCGACTAGTTTTATTGAATCACTTGCAAAGAGTTTCTCTTACTATGCAAATTTAATCCCGCCAACAAATACAAGTGAGGCATACTTATTATCACAAAACATTATTATTGCTAATAATTCTTTTTTTGATGAATTAGTAGATGATCCAAGTCAACTAAAATTGTTAACAACAATCGCTGATAGTTTTAATGGATTAATGTGGGAAGATGATGAGTATTTGTATTCAGAACTTACAAATTTCCTTTTCAATTCGAGTGATGCTAGTAGTGTTAATTTTACCAAGGAAGTTTATTCAAATGGTGATATTGAAGGATTTGTTATAGCTAAGAACAAATACTTGCTTCCTGTTTTACGCAAAGAGGTCGAAATCCCTCCTTTATCCAAAGAGATTGTTGACACCTTCCTCTTACGATATACCAACTACAGAAATGAGAATGATACTGTTGATACAACTTTAATTTCGTTTAATTTAGCTATCAATCATAATACAGAGAAAGGAAAAGAAGCTTATATTGAATTAATGGACATCATTCCTTTACTACAAGAGAACTACAAACCTCTTGAAATTTTCATAACAGGACTTGATCTATTTATTGTTGAGCTTTCAACAGATTATGAGAATCAAATAAATAGAAATGATATAATTATAATTCTAACAATTGTAATAATTCTGATACTTGTCTATCGTTCCCCAATTCTCCCGCTTATCCAACTCTTTGTGTTGGGTATTGCTTTTGGTGTATCAAGACTAATTTTTGTTTTTATTGGGATTAGAATGGGAGGATTAGCAAGTACAAGTCTATTAGTTCTTAGTATATGTTTACTTGGAGCTACAACTGATTATTGTGTTTTCTTGATGGGGGATTACCTTTATAATTTAAAGAAAAATAAGATAAAAGATGTAGCATTAAAAGCAACCTTCAAACGTACTTTGAAGAGCATAGTTATTTCATCATTGGCACTTACAATAGGTTTTGGTTCATTAATTCTAAGTAACTATCCTATGAGTAGAGGTATGGGTATTGGAGGAACAATCGGGTTCTTAACAAGCATGATTGTTTCCTTAACTCTGATTCCTTCAATTTTAGTACTTGTCAATGAGAAGTATCTAATCAAGTGGAAATTTACTTTTAAGAAGATAAAAATACCATCTATTTCAATTAGAAATGTATTGAAAAAAACTGTACAGAAACGAAAGATGGTATTAATTATTGCATTATTGCTAGCTGTATTAGGAACTGGAATTTTCTTGATTCTACCTACAGATTATGCACAAATATCAACAGCTCCAGAAAGCTATCATTCTCGTCAAGGTTTAGATGCTGTAGATTTACACATGGGAACAGAGTATATTAGTCAAATTACATTACTCTTTCAGACTTCAGATTCTGATTCTTTTCTACATACAAATGGTAGCTTGAATCTTATATCGACACAACATGTTCTAGCATTGACGGAAGAGATTAAAGAAGCAGCAAATATTTCATTTGTTATCGGTTTGAGTCACCCGCTTGTTTACACTTATCAGGAGAGTATTTCTAATAGTTCTTTATTTGTCCAGGAGGAAATTTACACTTTAATGAAGAGTTTTGTTTTACCAGATGCGACACTTGGTGTAGTCTATCTAGGATCTCAATATAAGGAAGGAGATGATAGATTAAACAGCCAGATTGCAAGCATTAGAGAGACTATTCAAACTCAACTTGTAGAAAGAAATCTTTCTATGTGGGAAGTGTATACAACTGGTGTCGCTTCTCGGATATATGATACAACTGAAGGAATTAGAAGCGATTTCAATAAGATTTTAATTTTTACTTCTCTTACAATTACAGCTCTATTAATTATATTTTTAAGACAGGTTCTCATGTCATTTAGAGTTTTGATAACTATTCTAATTTCATTAGGATTGAGTTTAGGAATATTCGCTATATTTAATTTGATTTTCTTCAACGGAACAGTGTATTGGATAGTTCCATTAATGTTGTATGCAGTTTTAACAGCTCTAGGTTTAGATTTTGATGTTCTGTTTTTAGGAGTGTTTGTAGATATTTTCAAGAGAACTAACAACAAAGAAGAAGCAATTATAGATGCAGTCGATCAAACGATGAGCAATATTTCTGTAGCTGGAGTAATAATGGCAGCTACTTTTCTAAGCCTAATATTTACTTCGTCTATTCATATGCAACAACTTGGGCTAGGTCTCGGAATAGGTATTTTGATTGATGTATTTGTGTCTAGATTGTTTATTGTACCACCAGCAATAGTTCTAGCTTTTAAACAATCAAAGAACAAAAAAGAAGAACAAAATGAGGAAGAAGGTGAGAATGATTAAGAATGTGAAATTTATTATCTTTGTTCTACTTCTATCATCTCTAATTTCACCTTTAATGAATATTAATGCTGAATCAAGTATCGATCTCAGAGAAATAGGATTCAACAATAGAGGTTACAAAGTAGAGTATGAAATTGTCCAAGGGGAAAATTTGAATGAAATGTTTGTAGATTTGGGTTTTGATATTAGGGGATCATTCTCTACAAGTCATTTACATATTATCCTAAAAAATCGAATAAGTGAAAACAGAGATATATACATGATAGAATCTAATAAATTTATTTCTATGCAAATTCCAGTTTTTTCAATGGAGAGCTATGTTATTCTCAATAAACCTTTGGAGATTGAGTTAAACACAACCAGTGAGCTGTTGAATGATTTCATAGGATTTAATTATCAGCCTAT
>JAGLTP010000514.1 GCA_023135215.1 Candidatus Heimdallarchaeota archaeon | reverse complement strand
AAAAAATATTGAAAGTGAAGAAAGGATATCAGATTATCTAGATCATTTTTTTGGATTAAAAATGTGTTTCATGGATTCATTTATTAATTTCCAAAGCATATTATTTTTTTAGATAGCTTTCAACCAGGCTTTCGAAAGAAAACTAGCAAAAATTTAAATACAACAGACAGAGAAAAAATATTTCAAAAGGAATTAAGCTGTCTTAAGGAACTAGCAAATTCAAAAACTAATTCCTTTCAAGTTTAGGGATTACATCAAGTCTGGTTTGGTCAAGCTTAATGACTCAAGAAAATAAAAGAACTATAGATCAAGTGTTGGAAAATACTACCGTCTTAGTGGAGACTATAGTTTCTGATGTTATACACTCGACTGAAAAAATATATGGTAGTCACCTACCTGGAGAGATGGGTCCGAGCTTGTTTGAGTTTAAGAATGAAAATTTTCTTGATGATTTTACATATAATATTGAATTAATAAAAAACACTTTACTAGAAAACATAGCCTCGCTCCCATATGAGAAATCTGATGAGATTTTAATACTCGCAAATCTTTTACTTGAGATAAAAGAATTTGATCTTGCTATAGTTCTTTATGAGAATCTTATCAAACAAAACTCTGATTACCACTTTGCATGGGCTAATTTGATGTCCATATACATTTACAAGAGGGAAAATGAAAAAGCTATGGAGTGTTACTTACACTTACCACCAGAATTTATTGAACACTCAACAAACGAGAAAAAAAATCCCGAGAATAATGCCTATAGAATACTTAACATTTCATCAGCATATCCTCTACATTCCTCCCTGAGTTCATTTGGTGGTAGATTAGAAGAATCAACAGAATTGAAACAACAATATGAGCAAGAATTGAGAGAACTTTATTCTATGAGTGACTTTGTTAAAGGTCAAGAAGCCTTAGCAAACGATAATTTCGATGAAGCTTTCATCCTTTTTTCAAGTTTAATGCAAGAACAACCGGAAAGCCATTTACTCTTATTCTTCACGGGAAAAGCTGCTGCTGAAGGAAAACATTATCTCATAGCTGAAGAAAATTTTAAAAACGCGATTCAGATAAAAAATGATATTCCTGAATACTGGAATGAGTTAGCAGAAACCTTCTTCGCACAACATAAAAATGAACAAGGAATCAAAGCTCTTAAGACAGCACTTACTCTGGATTCTTCTTGTAAAGAATGCTGGGGTTTAGCAGGTCGTATAATAAATATTCTAGAATCACTTAATGAATACGATTATTTCATTAAACAAATTCAACTTATGCCTTCAGCTGACGCAATCCTGAAATTTGTGGATGGGTTAATTTCAAGAAAACGTTTTGAGAATGCCTTGGAGGTTCTACAAATCGGTGTATCTAAATTCCCTGAAGATACTAGAATATTGGAACACTTAGCACTTGTTTATGAAAGAATGGGTAAATTCGACGAAGCTATTTCAATCTATGAAGAATTACTTATGGATGGGAAGTCGGTTCAGAAATATTTACAGAAAATAACTTCTATATTATCAATTTTACATGACGATAAAAGACTAGTTAGAATACTTAAAATGGTTTCATCTTACCTCCCATGGGATGAAACAACTCTGTGGAATAAAATTGGTGACTTATTAATGAGGGCTAAAGATTACTTGGGAGCAAGTGAAGCTTTTAGAAAAGTTGTTTCATTCGATGAAAATGATCCTACAATACAATTCAATCTTGCTCTTGCGTATCAAGAACTAAAATTATACAAAAAAGCAGAGGAAACATATAGAAAAGTATTGGAACTAAATCCTAGCGATCATGCTGCTTTAAACAACTTTGGGAACGTATTAAAGGAACTAAAAAGGTACGATGAAGCTATCGAAGCTTATCAGACAGCAATAGAGATTGAACCAATTAAAGCTATTTCTTGGGCTAATCTTGGAATACTCTATGAAGAATTAAAACTAAAAAATGAAGCAAAAGAGTGTTATCAAAAAGCTAAAGATATAGCACTTAAGAATAAAGACTATAAAACAGCAGCTAAGTTTGAAGAATGGGAAAACTCAGTATAATCTTTAATTCTGTGATAGAATGGTTTTTGAAG
>JAGLTP010000513.1 GCA_023135215.1 Candidatus Heimdallarchaeota archaeon | reverse complement strand
TGTTGCTGTAATTAAGAAGAGGTTTGGATATTTAGTTTTAATTAAAGCTTCTTCTTCAACTTTAGATTCACCGAGAAGTATATCATTGATTGTAATTTTTATTTCATCATCTGGAACATGAAAAATATGCTGAATCGTGGGTTGTGCAATGTCTAAATCAACTAAAACTGTTTTATTCCCTCTTTTTGCTAACTCATGTGCTATATTGCAAGAGAGAGTTGTCTTCCCTGGTCCTCCCTTTTGTGAATGTAGAATTATTATGTCAAGTCTACTACTATGTAATGATTCTAACTTGCTTAATTCAGATAAACCCATTTCCTCACCGGATACTTTGCTATTAGTTAATGTATATAAATTACTTTTCCATGATTTTTACAATTTTCTTCTACTTCATATCATGTTTTCAGTTGATTTAACTACATTTGACATACCAACATCAACCTTATATGTATAAAATATTAAATATTCTCTATAAAGCTAAAATTTGTTTGAATAGCAAATTTAGCTCAAATTTCCAAATTCTAAAGGTGGTATTTTGAATATCCTATTTGATGAAACACAAAAAGAAAGGGGATCTATTAATCAGAATTTTGAGAGACTAGCAGAATTGCTGGAAGAAAATGGTCATAAGATCAGGAGATACTCCTCGTATCCAATTAAATACACATCAATCAACAACTCTGACATATTTGTTTTTCTTTGTACAGATGGCTCTAAACTATATGGACACGAAGTGAAAGCTCTGCTTAGGTATGTAGATGAAGGGGGTTGTTTAGTCATTTTTGCTAATGCTGGTGGAGATAAAGGCTTAAACACCAATATGAATACGCTACTAAAACACTTTGATATCGAATTAGTAGCAAATCAAATCTTCGATCATCAGAATTTCGATTTAGAACTTGAAAGCAATGTAATAGTTACAAAACTGTATAAACATGCTTTTACACAGGATATTGAAAAACTTACAATTGTATCAAGTTGTTCTATCAATCCAGGGAAAAATGTTAAGGAAATTGCTAGAACGCAATCTTCTAGTGATCCTCCTAGTGCAACAGTAATGGCTTCAAGTTCCTATGGATTAGGTTCTGTTTTTGTTTGTGGTTCCTACTTAATGTTCTCTGACAGAAAAGCTGGAATAGATTTAAGTGATAATAAGAAAATCATCAAAAACATATTTGAGCACATCGCAGAATCACCATTATCTGAAGCTATAGCTCAAGAAGAGGAATCGGAAGCAGAAGAAGTAATTGAAGAAATTCCAATTATGGAAAAACCTCCTAAAGAACCTCTAAGCAAAGTGGATATGGTGAAAGAGGTTTTGCAAAAAGGAGATACTGATTCAGTTAAACAAGAAGTAATAAAAGCAATGGATTTGCTCAAAGAAGAAATTAGAGGAACTAAACCAGAAGCTATTGAACCCCCTAAGATGCAAAAGGAAGACATATATGAAGCTATAGCTATTATTGAAGAACTTGAAAAGGAAATCGATACTCTCAATATCGAAGATCCAGGTTACAGAGACATTTTGATCACAGATATGGCTAGAAGACAGGGAATAGATTATACTCAAGTCCTTCCTTATCTTGAAAAAATGAGAGCGAGAAAGAAAAGAAAGAAACCAGCTGATAAGAAGGGAAGACCTGGTGAAGTAGATATATCAGCAGTTCCTACTCCACCAATGCCCGAACCAGATGCTTTTGAAAGAGATGTCAAGTTCTTTGAAGAACCACATAAGAGTATAAAGGAAATCCAAGAACTTACGGGAATAGAAGATCCGATTGGGGACACAAATTTATCTGAATTAGTAACTACATTGAAGGAATTTAAGAATAGTCTTGACGTTTTAAGTGCAAATCTAATTCATCTACTAAGTGAAATTCTCATAGAAATGAAAGAGCAACGGAAGAAAAGAAAATAGTTTGAGGATAGATTGCATTGAAGTATAAGAAATTATGTGAATGTTATTTTGAATTAGAAAAAACACAAAAGAAGCTTGAAATGGTTGACATATTAGCTAATACTTTGAAGGAAGCTTCGAGCACTGAAATAGGAAAAATAGCCTTATTAACTATAGGAAAATTATATCCTGATTTTGTAGGGATTGAGCTAATGCTTGCTGAAAGAATGGCTATCAAATCTTTAGCATTAGCTACTGGAAAGAACGAAAAGTTCGTTCAAAAGGAATTTGAGGGAATTGGTGATTTGGGTAAAATGGCTCATCAAATGCTCGAAAAAAAACCTCAATCAACTCTACTTGCTTTTACTCAACAACAAGACAAAGAAGAGGACTTAGAAATACTGGATATCTGGAATATTCTAGATAAAATAGCAAAAATGTCAGGGGAAGGATCAGCAGAGAAAAAAATAAGAACATTATCAGGTTTAATCTCAAAAGTTTCACCCTTAGAAGCTAGATATATTATTAGACTAGTTGTGGGACAATTAAGATTAGGAGTTGCATCTCAACTTCTGTTAGAAGCTTTATCTGTTGCAAAAACAGGAACAAGAGATTCTAAGGAAGTTCTGGAGAGAGTATACAATATAAGTTCTGATATTGGTTATGTTGCTGAAATGCTTTACACAAAAGGAATTGAACCATTGAAGAAAATCGATGTAGAAATATTCAAACCCATACGAGTTATGCTAGCTCAGAGAGTATCAAGTTCAGAAGAATTATTAAAGAAATTTGGAGGAAGATGCTCACTAGAATACAAGTATGATGGTTTGAGAGTACAAATTCATAAACAAGGAGAAAAAATCAAACTTTATTCAAGAAGACCAGAAGATATCACAAACCAATTCCCTGATGTGTTAAGATTTATTAACGTAGCTTCAAAGATTAACGAATTTATCATCGAAGGGGAAATCGTTGCTTATGATTTAGATAAACAAAAAATACTACCCTTCCAGGAAGTTTCTCAAAGAAAAAGGAAACACGATATTGAACAAAAAGCTAAGGAAATTCCAGTGAGAGTATATCTGTTTGATGTGCTTTACTTTGATAAAGAATCTAAACTGGACACTGATTACCTTGAAAGAAGAAGATTATTGTCTGAAATTGTTAAAGAGACCGATAATATTCAGTTTTCACATCAGAAGGTGGCAAGTTCAACTGATGAAATTGAAAAATTCTTCAATCAAGCTTTGGAAAACAGTTGTGAAGGAGTAATGGGAAAGAACGTTGCAGAAGGTTCTGTGTATCAAGCAGGAGCAAGAGGTTGGAATTGGGTGAAATTTAAAGCTGATTATGCCTTATCAGATACTTTTGATCTTGTTATACTTGGAGCTGATTACGGAAAAGGGAGAAGAGCTGGTAAATTCGGTACTTTCTTGTTGGGATGTTTTGATCCAGACGAAGGTTTATATCAAACATTTACTTGGGTTGCTACTGGTTTTACAGATGAGCATTTAGATATGTTCTATAAACTGCTTAAACCTTTAAGCAGAGACAAACCTAAGGAAGTTTATAGTGATATAGATTGTCAATACTGGTTTGATCCTCAAGTTGTTATAGAAGTTACTGGAGCAGAGATAACTGTAAGTCAGATGCACACATGCTCTAGAGGGTACTTTGATAACAAAACAGATGGTTTAGCTTTGAGATTCCCAAGGTTTACTGGAAAACTAGTTGATGATAGACCAGCTGAACAGGC
>JAGLTP010000512.1 GCA_023135215.1 Candidatus Heimdallarchaeota archaeon | reverse complement strand
ATTCACATCGAAAAGTTTCTTTCCACCTAGCACATTACGTGTGAAAGCTATAGCATAATATGGTTCAATACCACTTGAACAACCAGCAATTAATGATATAGTACCTGTAGGGGCTATAGTCGTAACTGTAGCATTTCGCATGGTATTATATTGTGTTTTCAAAGTACTCTGTTCAAAATTAGAAAAACTACCCCTTTCTTCACCAAGTTTAGCGGACTCATCTCTAGCTGTAGAATTAATGAAAGACATAACTTCTTCTGCTACTTCAATTGCTTCAGTAGTATTGTATCTAACTCCTAGTTTTACAAGTAAATCAGCAAAACCCATTAAACCTAAACCAATTTTACGATTTGCTTTAGTCATTTTTTCAATTTCTGGAAGAATGTAATTATTTTTGTCAATAACGTTATCAAGAAAACGAACTCCTTGTCTCACAGTTTCTTCAAGCAAATCCCAGCTAATTTTCTTGTTCTTGACATGTTTGACAAGATTGATTGAACCTAAATTACATGATTCATAAGCCAAAAGTGGCTGTTCACCACAATTGTGGACACACAATCCATTTGCAGAAAATGAATTTGTTCCGGGTATTATAACATCATAAACCTCTTCTTTTCCTAAAGCCATGATTTCTATAATTTCGGTTAGAAATCTTTCTCTGTTTAAATCTCTTTTATACTGAGTTAGCTTTGTTCTTAGTAATTTTTGTTTATCAGTATCAACGAAACCAATCTTTTCAGCAAATATGGGAAGATTATCATTTGATATTACTAATTCATGCTGAGGTTTTATTTTGTATTCTTTGTATCCACCTTTTCCATCTGGTAGTTCTTTATATTGCTCTTCACGCCTATTCATATAAATTGTTGATGCAATTCCAATTCTATTTAACATTCTTTGTACTGCTTTTAGAGTTTCCAGATTAGATTGAGATAAACGAACCGAGATTCCTTTATCATGAGTTCCTTGAACTGATCCATCAGCATCAAATAAACCACTTAAGAAACCAATATGGAAATCATAACTAGTTGATTCTATAATGGAAGTAAGATATTTATTTCCCTTAGACATTCCGTAATCTTCAGCTAAATCATGAATTGCTTTTAGCTTTAGACGATATTCATCCTTATCCTTTACTTTGGAAAAGCCTTGAAAATCAGAGCGATGAGGAAGTTGTTTTGCTATTCTTTCTATTTCAGTTCTTATGGATTGAGCACCTGGATTATTACTCCAAACTGAAAGAACGGCATTTTTCTCTTTTATAACTCCATCTCCCAAAAGTATGCCTAGTAAATACCCCTCATCTGTTGTTCCTCTTCCTCCTTCCCATCTGTATTCTCGGTTATTGCTTAATACTATTTTATCTCCAACCTCTAGTTCTTCCAAAGATTTCCATTCTGTTTCTTGCTTGTACCTAGATACAGACTTTGCAATTTTGAATAAGTGATTACTCGTTGCTTTAACTGAATAACCTCTTTTGGTTTTTACCTCAAATACATTCTTTTTTCCAGATGAGAAAAATCCTTTGGTATCAGTTTCGTGACTTTTTCCATCAAGAAGGAGATGTTCTGACTTACCAATTAGATCGTTTATCATTTTGGGACCATTTGGAGTTGTAACCCAAGTATCACCAACCAAACACGGATTGGTGCTTTCAATCTCTCCAACTTGTGGAGTTGGATTATCTTGATTTATTCTATCAATAAAAACTATACCAGGTTCCCCATTTTTCCAAGCCATATCAACAATTTTATCGAAAACCTCTTTCGCATTCAGTTTCCCCATTGTTTTATTACTTCTTGGATTAATCAAATCATAATCTTCATTGCTTTCCACAGCTTTCATGAATTTCTCTGTAACCGCGACTGAAAGATTGAAATTGGTTAAACGTGATTGATCCTCTTTGCAAGTAATAAATTCCATTATATCTGGATGATCAACTCGCAAAATCCCCATATTTGCTCCTCTCCTTCTTCCACCTTGCTTAATAGTATTAGTTGCAGCATTAAAAACTTCCATGAAAGAAATTGGTCCGGAAGCAATTCCCCCAGTAGTCTTGACTACATCATTTTTGGGTCGAAGGTTAGTAAAGGAAAAACCTGTATTATGAACTGTAACAAACTGTGTATTTCCCCCAAGATAATTCTGGTAACTGGGAACGGTGAAATCATAGAAAACTTTCTTTTCCTTTATTTTCATTATCGATTTTACTTTTATGATTCTATTACTTACTAATTTTGTTCTTCTTGGTGTTTTCTTTGTTAACAATTGTTGAGTGAATCCTGTTCCAAATTCAATGCTCCACCAGGATCCTTTGATATCGCGATCTCTTTCATCTTCTCTAAATCTAACAGTGCAATTAATACCTATTAAAGATAAATGTCGAACAATGAGATCTTTCAGTTCCTCTGAACCTGTAGCAATTCCTGATTTATCTTTACCTATCCACCCATCTGAATCAATTAAACCTGATATGAATGCTTTGGGATTGGGACATAAAAATGAAGGATTTGGGATTTGTTTCTTGTTGATGTTATCCCCATTTAATTTTACAATTCTTTTTATCAAGTTAGCCATTTCTAAATTTAGATACTTATTGTCTTCTCTGAGATTATATTTAGAATGGATAGAAAGGGTAGTGCAATCTGTCCTTGGATCTTTATATTTGCTTCCTGAAGAACCTGCTAATCTTGCTAGTATTTCGCTTATTCTTTCTAAGAACCTATCTTCAGAACTATGAAATCGTATTCTAACACCATTTTTTGTATTATCTAGGCTTCCATCTCCTATGAAGAAACCGTATAACCACCAAAAATCTGGTTCTTCATTCAGGAAAATGTTATCGTGGAAAGATGGTTTCACTAACCAATCAGCCTTGCTTAATTCATCAGCTCGTTTTGTTTTATATATTCCTCCACTTTTTCCATCTAGAAAAGGCTCATAAACATAAAATGGATGCCAGTCAGTAACTTCTATATGACCTTCCGAACCGAATTCTATTCTATAAAATTCATCTCTTTCAAATTTCCATAATTGAGAAACTTTTGCTCTTGTGAAGCTCTCTGTAACTTCATCAAAAGAAAATACTGTAAAGCTATCACATGGATGCCCTTTTTCATCAGCAGGAATTTTGTTGAATTCAGGTATATTTTCAATTGGTATAAAGCCAAATTCAGAAGTAGGTATTATTGTACCTTCAGCACAACATCCCCCACCAGATTGATGAATCAATGCTGCATTCTTGACAGCATCAAAAATAGAGGTCATATTATCCTTTACAGGAAGAACAAAACAAGCTGATAATTGCCCTAGTTTTGTCCCTGCATTCATAAGAGTGGGAGAGTTAGGTAAGAAGCGTAAAGAAATCATGATATCATAGAACTTTTCTCTTTCTTCCTCATTTTCTCCAATTGCATTTGCTACTCTCCAGAAGAGCTCCTCTGGTGATTCTAAGAGTTTCTTATTTTCATCTCTGAGAAGATATCTCTTCTCTAAAACAGTGATAGCATTTTTTGAGAGGTCAGTTACTGTCACGTATATCTCCTATTACTAATTATTCTTAAATTGGTTTTTAAACCCCGAAGAATCTCATAACGAATCATGTTTTACATCGTTTTGAGAAACGCTTTCCTCAGATACTTTCTAGTAGGATAAAATGAATCATATTTAAGGATTTATAACACCATTTTTTTCTTGATAGAAGCAGTCTAAAAGACAATCTTATTCCGACAAAAAACAAGGTAAAAATCATGTTTTTATAAATATTTAAAAAATGACACATGGAAAAATTATGCCTTACAATTGGAATTACATTTTTGCTATATTTCTCATATACATTTTCCGATAGATTTTAATTTGCTCGAAATATAATAGATGCATACATGAAATTCAAGATGAATCGAAGAGCTGTATCTCCAGTTGTAGCAATTGTCTTAATGTTTGCTCTTACAACCGCAGCAATAGGCATTTCTTTAGCTTATATGTTACCAAGCATAAGTCAGTTTAAGGACAAAAGCTACAATAATAGTAATAATCTCTATTTCATCGCATTAGATTCAGCGATTCAAGATTTAATAACAAATAATCCTCCAATGAGTAAACAAATCCAGATCAATCAAGAAGGAGGAGAATTTATGATAGACTCAAGTTGGAGTGTTCTCTTTCTACTCAAGGATATAACTGGATCACAAAGTCATCTTGTACTTGAAGATCAAGTTACTCGTTTTGTGCACAGGAGTACTGCAGTAGCAGATTACGATAGTGGAGAACATAGATATATGATAGGTCCTCAAGACCAAGATTATCTATTCATTAACGGGAGCAGTACTCTTTATAACGAGGTAACTGTTCTTAACAGTTCTCGAACTAAGTATGAGCCAACTTTTCTTGATTTAGCCTTATATTATAGATATGCACTCTCTATTAATTATAAGGAAGTAGGAGCAACAGAGATATATCAATTAGATATAATCCATGTTAATTTGATTCTAAATGAATCCTCTCTGGAGAGTACTTTACAAAAACACATTTCCCTGCAATTAACCTATTCAGGAACTCAATATGAAGAATATGGTACTATAGATTTTGTGAATGATATAGAAGGAGAAATACGATTACTTGATCAATACAATCATTTTCAGAATGAATTTCCAATTTATTTCCCAATAAATACGAATTTTGTTTCACATCAAATTAATGTAAATATAATTAAAATAGATATAGGAGTATCATTTAGCTAGGAGATTAATATGCCCAGTGAATATATAATGTATATATCAATACTATTAGTAGGAACCCTTGCAATAGGTGGAATTTCAGCAACCATGGTTGCAATAAATAATACAATGGAAGATAGGGCAATAGAAGTAAATCTTGAAAATATCTTACAGAGCATTACGGAGGTTATTCACGACGTCAAAGAAAACGGTGATAATCAAGTTGAACTCGGAGCAACGGATTTGAATTATATCAATATCCTTTCCATTCCAAAAGAAATTCATCATGAAGAATATATTATAGAAGTAACTTCTACAGATACATATTATTCATTAAAAGCAAGTCTTAAAGAAGACCCAGAATTTTCCATTTCAGTTTCACTCCTAATTTCACCCGATATAATCACAATTTCAGGATTTATCGATAGTACTAGTAATGCACCAAAAGTCATCTACATCTTTGATGGAATATCAAGCTCAATTGTACTTGCTAACTAAAATTAAAGGTTCTTTTAAGCTGAGCTTTCTGTTATAAGTAGAACAGCATAAGGAATTTTCTGAAGATGGAATAATCTAGCTATTCTGTTGTGAAAATAATACAGAATTGGTGAAAAACATCCTTTAATAACTAAAATGAAAAATAACTTTAAAAAGAGTAGCACTTAATATTAATCTATGCAAGAAGAAACTGGGGAAACTTTTCCTGATACTGCAGCAGTTCCCATTCTTGAAGAAACTTATCCTGTCAGTCCACCTTTCTCTTACGTTCTAATTCAAACGGATCCCGTTTCTAAAAGAACACAATATATGGTCGTCGAGATTCCTCTTGACAGTAAAGAACAGGCAATTTATAACAAAATATTCTCTATAATGATTGACGAATTAGATGTTGACCTAAGTGTTTTGAAATCATCTGAAAAGGCAGAAGAATTTCTCAAGAAGAAGATTGTTGATATCATTAAAAGATACAGAATTTCACTTAATGAATCTCAATTTGAGAAAATTATGTATTATCTAACAAGAGATCTAATCGGTTTCGGTAAGATTCAACCCTTTACACTTGACCCCAATATTGAAGATATATCATGTGATGGGGTCGCTATACCTATTTATGTATGGCACAGAAAATATGAGTCTATCTCTACAAACGTTTCTTTTGATACATCAGAAGAATTAGATAGCTTTATCATTAAACTTGCACAAAGAGCAAACAGGCATATTAGCATAGCAAATCCTCTTTTAGATGCTTCTCTTCCAGATGGAAGCAGAATTCAATTAACCTATGGAAAAGAAGTAACACAACGTGGTTCAACTTTTACTATGAGGAAATTCAAAGCAGATCCATTTACCATAACTGATCTAATCCTTTACAATACAATAGATTTGGATATTGCAGCATTTTATTGGTTTACAATGGAGCACAATATCAGTACCCTCATCGCTGGTGGAACAGCAGCTGGGAAAACAACCCTGCTGAATACAGTTGCGATGATGATTAAACCAGATCTGAAAGTTATAACTATAGAGGACACTGCTGAACTCAACCTAGCTCATGAGAATTGGATTCCTAGTGTAGTAAGATCAGGTTTCGGTGAAACAACTGAATCAGGATACCGAAGAGGACAAATCTCGATGTATGAATTGCTGAGAGCAGCAATGAGACAAAGGCCTGATTATATTATTGTTGGAGAAATCAGAGGAGAAGAAGCATACGCAATGTTTCAAGCAATGAGTACAGGACACAGAGGATTAGGAACAATACATGGTGATTCAGTTGAAGGTGTCATTCACAGATTGGAGAGCAAGCCAATGAATATCCCACGTTCAATGATGAAATCGCTAGATATAATCCATGTTATCCGAAAAGTAAGATTACAATCCAAATTCGCTCGTCGAACCCAATCAGTTACAGAATTGATAGGTTTAGATCCAGTTACCGAGGAGATTTTAACAAACAAACTCTATCAATGGAATCCAAAAGATGATACTTTCATTTACTTTGGAAGAAGTTATGTTATGGAGAAAATTATGGAAAATACTGGACTAGAAGAGCAAGCTATATTTGATGAACTCGAGCAAAGAAAAACAATTCTCAGATGGATGGTTAAGAAACGAATTAGATACTTTGAAGATGTAGCTTCTGTAATACAAGAGTATAACTCAGATCCAGATAGAGCACTTGAAAAAGCTAGAAAAGGATTAAAAGCATAAAATCAAGGGATTTTTTTATTTCCCTATTTTTTCATTAAATAATTGCATTTAAATACAAATATTACTAAGAACTCTTAATAATATCTGTAGTGGTTGAGAGAATGGACAATGATGACAATAAAAAGAAAAAAAAGAAAAAATCTTTTCCAGAAGATTTTCCAGATGAATCTTCTTCACCGTTTGATTTCTTTTCATCAGGGGGTGATTTCAATATGGATGAGATAATGAAGAAAATATTTCCATATTTTAAAGGTTCTTCTTTTGGAAAAATGATAGATGAAATGATGAAGAATCTAATGAAAAATCTTGAGAATTTAGATTCCAGCGAATATGAAGAAATTTTCAAAAATCCATTTGTCTATGGCTTTAAACTTGGTTTAGGACCAGATGGTAAACCAAATTTCGGTCAATTTGGTAACTTAAAGCCAAAAGAATATGGAGATATAGAAACTTCAGATGTTAGAGAACCTCTTATTGATGTGTTTAAGGAAGATAAATGCGTTAGAGTAGTTGCTGAGGTACCAGGAGTTAATAAAGGGGATGTCCATTTAACTGGATCTGAAAGAACTCTAACAATCAAAGCTCATTCAAAATCTAGAAAATATGAAAAATCAGTAAGTTTACCCGTTCCAGTAGATATCGAAACAGCTAAAGCTAAATACAAAAACGGAGTACTCGAAGTAGTGATTGAAAGGAAAGAAAACCAAAAAAAAGAAGATCACGAAATTGACATAAACTGATTTCTAAATAAATAGAAAAGGAAAGACTATAATTCCATCCATAAGATTATGTTATGAGGAAAAGTTGCCATAATTGTTTGCCCAAGCTGAAGATCAGCTAAATAACTTCCATCACCCATATTGCTTATAGGAGTACTTGGGTTAATATCTAAAATACCATTATTTATCATTGATTTAATACCATTATTTATCTTATAGAGATAAATATAATTTTCACTCCCGGTTGTGTCAGATATTTCAACGTAATATGTTATATCTACTAAGAATGTTCCATCATAATAAACATCAGGACTATCTATTTGCAATGTAACATTGAAGCTAATATGTATTGAAACAGGATTGATAGTTGAACTAGTATTAGATACACCGAAATCTACTTCATCTAATGATAGAACAGATGGCAGATTATGATTATCGAGAAAATATTCTATATCATCAAGTCCTTCTAATACAAATACTATAATTTCGTTTCTAGTGGCTCCAGTAGATGAGTGAGATAAAGAAGCTTCTGCTAGATCCTGGATTGCAGTAATTGAGTTATCTATGTAATTGGAAAGCTGTTTTTGGTTTGGTGCTGGATTTACATATGGACTTTGAGTTATACGATAAACAGTTGATGAGAGTAGAATTAGGTAGATTAGAATCACTATCGCCAATAATAGAAAAACCTGCGCTTTGCGATTCTTGAATAACGATTGTCTCATTTTAAACACCTTTCAACCACACTTGGAAGTGGTAAATATATGATTCAAATTCTCCATTGACTTCTGTAATCAAATAGTCAATTCCTATACTTTCTTTGGGTAAGATAAGAGCTTGGTTAATCCAGCTATTACTCACTACATCACTTGATGCCATATTTTCGCAGAATAATTGGAATTCACCATTATCAGGTAATACTCCATAAACTGATTGTCTAATTGTATTCTTGATATTGGCTATTTCTATTGTTGAACCATTTTCAACAGTTATTATATACTCATCTAAAATTCCTTTTTTATCAAGAAGTTTTAGTGTGTTGTAAATGTCTTCCTGGAAGTTTGGTTCAGATGAGGGTTGAGTTGCAAGTTGAACCTCATATAGAGCTGTCACCATTATAATCATGACAGATACAGCTATGAATGCCTCAATTATAAACAACTGACCCTTCTTGTTTTTCATTAATCGTTTCATTTTATCACCAATACCACATTTGACATTTTACAATTACATTTCGTACAATCAATGTGTGAGTCACAGAAATGTATGAAGATCCTGGCATCTGGGAGATAGGACCATATGTACCTCCAAGGTTTTCCGTTAAGAACATTGGAATTCCCATAAAACCTGCTCGATACTCTGTACCTTCTCTTTCTTGTACAACTACTACTGCTACACCGTCAGCTGGAGCAGGGATATTCTCTGCTAGATAAACCTGCCCTTCATCATTATCTACTTGTGCTAATGGAGCCGTACGATGAGTTATATCAATATCCCCATAAGGAAATAAGACGAATGCTTGAGCTTCGTCACTTAATTGAGTACGTGATACACTAATATCAACTGAACTAGCTTTCGATGCTGTATTTTCTCTAACGAAGGGATTAAGAACAAAATCTGATTGAAAGTAATCTAATCCCGACGCTTCCTTTTTCATTCTTAAAGTTGTATAGTCCTGGTATATTTCACCAACCTGAGCAAAAGCAACTATACTATAGTATTCAGTTGTATTAACATCTATAGTCGATTTGAAACTTACAACTCCAGAAATATCCTTTGTTTGTGTATAATTCGATGCAACATTGTTGCTGGCATCAACTGAAAAAATCCAGACATCTGCACCGTCTATTGGAGTTTGATATTCAGCTACTATTCCATTTATCGTTATTTTATCAAACGCTATTTGGACACTGTTAATTGATATTGTTATAGGAGAGTAGATTTCCAATGCAAAATCCTGAATCAGAGCAAAGGAAGTCTTAGTTCTAATATAATCTATTTGCCAAAAATCCATTATCCCTGAAGATAATCTATTAATTTTGGTAAAGTCCAAACTCTCTTGATTACCTAGTAAACCTACTCTAAAGTCAGATAAGTAGCTAGTTCCCATACTTCCCCAATCAGTTGGGTAACCTTGTGAATAGAAAATATTGCTATAGATCGTGTCCAGGTCTTGTTCTTGAGAATAAGTTTCCATTTGTATTAAAGAGGGTATGAGAAGGTTTGAGATAACTATTATTATTTGACTAAATGCTATGATGAAAATCAGCATAGCTAAAGCGAAGTCTACACCTCTAACTTGTCCTCTACGATTTCTTGTGAGTTTATGAAGATTAAGCACCAATTTTCGATTCTCCTTTATTCTTCTACATCATCACCAAGAATTCTTTCTTCCAATAATGATTTAATCTCTGCAAGTGTAGCTTCTAATTCCACTAATTCCATTCCTTTGTCAAGCAAATTTGACGCTCTTTCTTGCATTTCATCAGCTTTCTTCATCCTCTCAGAGACTAGTTCTTCCACTTTTTCATTCAGAATAGTTAAGTCACTTTTTGTGCTCATTTCTTGCTCTATTCTTTCAATTCTGTCTTCAAGAGGTCCTAAATCAACGGACACTGAGCCAACAACACCCTCTGAATCACCACTTACAGCGGGAGCAACACCTTTATCTAGTGTTCCCATCACTCTCACTACATTGAAACTTACTTGGTTTACTAACCGTTTTATTTCAGCCATTTCATCTTTTAAGGATTTAATGTCGTCTTCTAATTTACCCATATGATTTCACCAATTTTCAACATCATATATTTAGCGTTATAAGGGGATTTTCTGGTTGAATTAGTATCTTAAAAGCAAACCATCCGATGAACATTAGGATTACAGAGTGCATTAAACCAGCTTTTATTGACATTTTAGACATTTTACCTGCAACTAAGCCAGAGAAAAATCCTTGTACAGCTAACATATGGAGGAACAGTACTTCAAGAGTATCCAAATCTATCTCCAATAGGAATATTCCTGCTGTTTGTTCTTGCGAAATATTCGCAGATCCAAAAGGAATGAAGAACGATACAAATAGAA
Source organism: Candidatus Heimdallarchaeota archaeon (assembly GCA_023135215.1). The sequence continues at coordinate 67 of JAGLTP010000512.1, read as the reverse complement.
TTACAACTACTAAGATAAAAATAATATATGCAGCGTAAACTATGTAAACGTAGGGTTTCATTGCACC
>JAGLTP010000511.1 GCA_023135215.1 Candidatus Heimdallarchaeota archaeon | reverse complement strand
ACCTTAGAAGAGAAAATACTTGATGAACCTATAGTTTACTCGTTCAATACAAAGGGTTTTCTCTTTATGATGCCGAAACCAACAAAGCTCCCATTAGATTTTGTAGATATATCAGAGAATCTACTTTTTAGTGGAACTTTTCACGCTGTTGAACATGTTCTGATTGAATCAAGCTCAATGTTAACAGGTGGTGGAAGTGCAGAAATTGGAGGTATTTCTATGGGTGAATCTGGAGCTATTTTTGTTTATGATGCGGCTAAGGGGGGCAGTGGATTATCTAAACTTCTTTATGATAGACTCGAAGAAGGTTTCAAACGCTCAATAAAGATATTACAGAATTGTGATTGTACAAGTACAGATGGTTGTCCTAGGTGCACATACTCCTATCAATGTGGAAATAACAATCAACCGCTGAATAAAATAGGGGCGATTGAGTCACTTGAAATTCTCAAAGATGTCAAACTAAAGGTAATAGATGATTTCGAACCATATCAAGCGTATGTTTGAATACATTTTCTAGTCTACTTTTTTGTAAAAAAAAGAAAATAAAAATAAGGAGTGTAATACCAGAGTTAAGTCTACAATCATATCTCTATCTCATGTGTCTTTTTGATATAATTTTAGAGCTTATAGTTAATGGCATCTACTGAGTATGATTCTGAAGAATTCATAGACATAGCTTTGAACAGTATTTTTCCTTCGACAGAAGAGATTGATTCAGAAATATTGAAAGAAATAACTGTTTTTCTCGAAGAAAGTGAGACCAAAGTACCAATAGAAGATGCTGAAATGGTCAGAGGAGAGATTAGGAAAGCTTTAATTCACTTTAAGAATCGTCCATACTTATTTAGAACTCGCAAAAAAATGGAAGAGCTGCTGAAAATAGATGGTAATTGGAAGAGATTTATTATTGCACCACACGATTTGATAAAAGAATTGAAAGAAACTGGATTGAATAAAGAGGAAATTGATTTACTGAAGGAATCTCTTCAGGGTGCAGAAAATTCTTATGAATTGATAAAATCTATTCCTACTCCAAGAAAATGATTTAGAAACAAAATAAATTTCTATATCTAGGGGATAAGAAATTTAAATATACTATTTTACATAAAATGCAATAAGCATAATTAACATAATGTAAAACTAAACATGGATGTGATGAAATTGCCTCTTGAATTAAGAGATAGAATTCAAAAATTATCAATAAAAAATATTCCAAGAGAAAAAATGAAGTTGTATCTTCTTGTAGTGGCAATCTCAATTGTTATTTTTATCTTATCCCTGTATTTTAAGAACCTTGTATCTGAATGGTATTGGAGAAATCATGGTACTGGTTTTTACTGGACAAGATATGATGGGACTACTATAATATCTACTTGGTATATCGAAGCATACTCTGACGCATCCTATTATTATGAACCTTACCTAAACAGCTTTAGATATGATAATTGGAATCCATATGCAGGAGGAGAAGGACCACTAAACGGGTATGCTTATGGTCCTATGTTCATTTATGGACTTTATTTCATTTCTATTTTTATGGGGATATTTAATCCAAGTATGGATAAAGATTTAATAACATCTGAATCTGTCAAATGGACACACATCACTTTTGATGCTCTTTCTGTCGTTATGCTCTACATTATTATTATCTCTTTAAAATCATTCAAAGATCAGAAGAAGAAAAAACATTTTCTTGGGGTTTTAGGTAGTTTGGTTTTCTTATTTATGCCTATTAACTTACTTTATGTTGATAGCATTTTCCTAAATACTCCTCAGATGACTTTCTTTACACTACTAAGTTTCTTGCTATTTTTGCAGGAGAAGTATAGATCATCTGCTTTCATCCTTTCAGTAGCATGGTTATCTAAACAAATGCCTCTATTCCTTGTAATACCTTGGTTTTTCATAATTTGGAAAAAAAAAGGTTTGAAAGAAGCATTAGTAGATTTTATTGTAATATTTATTGTAACAACGTTAATTCTTTCTATTCCGTGGTTATTTCTATCGCCAAAAGATTATGTTTGGAGAGTTTTTGGACCAGGAAAACCGTTATCAACAGTTGATTTTGAACACCCAGCTAATACAGTTTCTTTAGCTCATAGTTTCTTATTTTTCGGTGGTGAGGGTTTTGCTAATTTCTATTCCATCATAAATAAGTACATGATTCCTTTTGTCGTGTTTTATATTTCAATTGTGCTTTTCGCTTATTTTAATGGAAAAAAAATAGGAACTGATGAAAGTCAATTCACCATATTTACAACATGGATAATAATAAACACACACCTATTTATCTCAAGGGGAGTTTACAAATATTATAATGCTTTTATCACTCCATTCGTTGTTCTCTCTTTTCTTGTTTTTTCAGATCAACAAGCCTCGAAAATAATGAAAAAATTTGAGTCACGTGATGTATTAAAGAATGGAGAGCCAAAAGAAAGGATTTACCAAAGATTTTCTCTGATATATCAATTTCTCTTACTTCTGCTTTTCTTTGTATCCTTAAGCTCACTGTTCTATTATTACAACCTGGTTTTAATAACCAAATCTAGATTTTTGCATCCTTTCTTACTCTTAA
>JAGLTP010000510.1 GCA_023135215.1 Candidatus Heimdallarchaeota archaeon | reverse complement strand
GGACAACAGACAGCTGGAGAGTTTCTAGTCTTGTTAATTGATACTTTAATCAATATGGATGATCAAGTCATTTTTATGACAGTTTTTAGAGCTTCCATTTCTCTCTATAGTACTCTGATAGCAATCGTATTATTTTCTTCTTTAGTTTTCGTAAAAAGAAAGAAAATTCGCTCATAAATAATTTTCAACTATAATTTTATAAATTCACTCCGTAATGAGTGTTAGACATTATTGGTGATTCCATGCCAAAAAAAGAACTAAGCAAATCACAATTCTATCTCGATTTAGATAAGAAATGGACAGCTCATAATTATAAACCCATACCAGTTGTTATAGATAAAGCAAAAGGGATTTGGGTTTGGGATGTGGAAGGTAAAAAATATATGGATTGTTTGAGCGCATATTCAAGTCAAAATTTTGGACATCTAAATCCAAAGCTTGTTAAGGCACTTAAGAAACAAGCAGATAAGGTTATTCTAACATCCAGAGCCTTTTGCAATGATTCCATGGGAACAGCTGCAAAGAAACTCTGCGAATTAACAGGTTATGAAACTTTTCTCCCCATGAATACTGGTGCAGAAGCAGTTGAATCTGCTTTGAAAATTGCAAGAAAATGGGGATATGAAAAGAAAGGAGTAGATGAAAACAAAGCAGAGATTATTGTCTGTGAAAATAATTTTCATGGTCGAACAATTACCATAGTTGGATTCTCAACTGATCCTGATGCTTTCAGTGGTTTTGGTCCCAAGACTCCTGGGTTTAAAATTATCCCATATGGTAATATAGAAGCTCTAAAGAAAGCTATTAACAAAAATACTGTTGCTTTTCTATTTGAACCAATTCAGGGAGAAGCTGGTGTTTTGATTCCACCAAAAGGTTATCTGAAAGAAGCACAGAAAATCTGTAAAGAAAATAACGTCATTACTATAGCTGATGAAATACAGACTGGATTCTGTAGAACAGGAGCAATTCTTGCTTGCCACCATGAAAAAGTAAAACCTGATGTAGTTTTAGTAGCAAAAGCATTAGGTGGTGGGGTCTTTCCAATTTCAGGTGTATTGGCAAACTGGGAAATAATGGATGTCTTAACCCCCGGTTCTCATGGGTCAACATGGGGTGGAAATAGTTTAGGAATGGCTGTTCTAGAATCTGTTTGTGATTTACTCAATCAAGAAGATTTTTCAAAACGATCAACAGAATTAGGAGAATTCTTTGTTAAGAAATTGAAATTAATTCAGAAGAAACATTCTGAGAAAATCAAAGAAGTGAGAGGAAAAGGACTATTAGTTGCAATTGAGTTAAATGAAAAAGCTAGACCTTATACAGAAGCCATGAAAAATCATCAACCAGTTGGATTATTAGCGAAAGAAACACATGAGTTTTCAATTCGTTTTATGCCTCCTTTGGTTATTACTCAAAAAGAACTTGAATGGGCATTAGAAGTTATTGAAAGAGTATTTGACGAAGTAAATTAATCTCTTTCTTCATTTTTTATTGTAAATAATATTCCTCATTACTATCAAAATTATCGATACCTAATCGCAGAAATCTGTAAGCATTTTCCAAAGAGGTAGTGAAAATTTTCCTTTCAGGTTCCCTAAAAATCCTCACCTGATAGACTGCCTCACTAATAGCTATAATTGCACCATTTCGATGAAGTAGGATAATTTCTTCTTCTTTATCTATAGGAGGCAAAATCCTCTGTATTCCCATAGCGTTAACTCTATTATTGAGTATAAAAAGCTAGAGAGAAAAAAAGTGAAGGGTACAGTTATCTACGCGAAGAATGCTATATCTTCGAATAGTATTACGAAAACAAGTATCTGAAGTAGGATTATCATTATCCCTTCAAACGTGTCAAACTTCTTATCTTGAATACACCGTTTAACAAACCATAGTGAACAAGCGATTGCAGCTATTTGAAGAAGTATAAACGGATGAAGTGTTATGGATACAAAAACCCCTAGAATCCCAAAAATCAGTAATGCAGATTGAAGAATTCCTCCCATAGCATTTCCAATTCCTACTTCTATTTCATTTTTAGCTGCAGAGATAACTGCAATTCCATGTTCAGGAACCGAGCCAGCTGCACCAAGTATTAGAGCTAAGCCAATTTCACCTACACCTACCCCTCCTCCTTCAACCATTTTTGTTACACACCAAGTAAGTGTTTCTCCACCAAAGTAAATTCCAACAAATCCTAGAACTAAAAGAAGGATTGTTAAAGAAACTGGAAGACGATCATGAGTATCGTGGTCATCTTCTACTTTTTCTTTGGTTTCATCAACTTCCTCTACTGCTTTTTGTTCTTCATGGTTTTTCAAAGAGATTTTATTGTTAGTATCTTTAACTAAAATTACATAAAACAAGTAAAATAGATAACTTCCTGCAAGTAATCCTGCTACTGGTCGTGTCAATACTGCTTGTTCAAGTTGATCAACTTGGAAGTATTCAATGAAACCAAAGACGACTGTCATTAATAAAGCCACTATAGCCCATCGAATTATTGGTGCTTCCTTCTTTTCCAAATCTTCAGGAACAGCAATTTGACCCTTATTCTTAACTGTTGCAATAATTACAGCGATTCCAAGAATAATTGCATTGAAACCTGCTGCAGATAGAACTGTTACTACTGCCATTAGTTGATACCCCTGAATTAGAAGTAAAATAGCTATAACTGCTTCAGGAAGGTTGGAAGCAAGACTTGATAGAATCCCTGCAACATATTCAGACAATCCAACATATTTAGAGCCACTTTTTAGTCCCTCAACTGCCCATTCTGAAGGACGGAAAGCTAACCAAATCCCCACAATAAATCCAAAAATTATCAGAAACATTGGTGGGTTGTCTTCTCCATGATAGACCACTCTTTCAAGAATGAAAAACACAATTATGGCAGCTATAGCGATTATAGCTTCCCAAATAGTCAAGTGGAAAGTATTTTTGAATTTCTTTGCAAAACGCATATTCGATATTTGTCAAGAGTAATATATAAATTACACGCAGAGTTATCTAATGAATTCAATCATTAGGTGTTGTTTCCGCTGCTTCTTTCTCAACGATGTCTTCAATAACCTCTGTTTCAGCATTTTCAGAAGTTTTTGTAGTATCTTCATCTGCCATTAGTTCAGCTAAAAGATGTTTTCTCAAGATTTCTCTGAATTCTTCAGAAGCAATCCAGTTTTCTGAAATTTGTTTGATAATATCATCTATTTTCATTGCTTCTTCTACAATAATGGATGTATGAAAAGAATCAGATAATTCGGAATACCCAATAATACCTGTAAGAGGATTTCTGATTTTATCTACTAAGATATCAAAATCTTCTATATTTTGATCTATCTGAGCAAATGCTTGCTTCATCAATTCTTCATCTTCAACTCTTTCGGTGATATCTCTAGCTGTTAACAGAACAGTAATTTCTCCTTTGAGAAGGAAGGGTGATGCATAAATCTCAACAGGGAATAATTCTCCACTCTTAGTTACAAATCTTCTTTCGAATTTTATACTCTTCTTCTCTATAATTTCTTTGAAGTATTCTGTAATCTCTTCTTTAGTTAGATCTTTAACTATTTCATCCAACCCTAAGCCAATTAATTCCTCTCTGCTATACTCTAATTTCCTACATGCAAATTCGTTGAATTCAAGAAGTTTTCCTACTGATTTATCTCGAGGGACACTTACAATTGCAATGATATCACCTGAACTATGGAAAACTTGTCTATACCTTTCTTCACTTTCATGAATCTCCTTAGCAGCTTTTTTCCTTTCAGTGATATCTCTCGCTATTGTTAGAACAACTTCTTCATCCCACAAATCAAATATGTGAGAACTAATTTCAACTGGTACTCTTTTGTCGTTTTTTCCAACAAGTACCGTTTCGAAAGTTCCAAAACCTTTATTGTAAATCTCTCTAATGATTTCTTTATTTGCTTCCTTTTCTTCAGGAGCTGTAATATCTATTGATCTTAGCTTTAACATTTCATCCTTTGTGTATTCCAACCATATGCACGCTATATCATTTACTTCTATGAATTTGCTTGTTTGATCCTCTTTAACCAATTTAGTTAGAAAGAATGCATCATTAGCTTTGTGGAAGATTTGCCTGAATTTTTCTTCACTTTCTTCAATTTCTTTTTGAGATTTCTTTCTCTCAGTTATGTCTCGAGCAACAGAAAGTATAACCACTTCATCTTTCAATAAAAATAATTGAGAACTGAACTCTACTGGCTTGAAAGTTCCGTTCTTATGTACTATCACTCCTTCGTAGGTTGTTGAACCTGTGGAAAGTAGTTCTTTTCCTATATTCTTGGTATGATCAACTAACCCGG
>JAGLTP010000051.1 GCA_023135215.1 Candidatus Heimdallarchaeota archaeon | reverse complement strand
AATTCTTCACTGTGTAACTAGTTCAATTTCATGCTTCTTAGCTCCTCAGATTTCTCGTAAACTTATGAGGTATGGAGCTAAAGTTATTCCAGTTTTATCTGCAGAAGCTGCAAAATTTATTGACCCTATGATCTTTGAATGGGCTACTGGAGAAAAACCTATCACAGTAATTGAAGGACAGGTTGAGCATATAAAATATGCAGGTCTTTCAAAGGATAAGGTTGATCTTGTCTTAATAGCTCCAATTACTGCAAGTTCCTTATCAAAAATAGCTAATGGAATTATGGATACGACTGTAACATTGATGGCAGGAACCGCATTAGGAAATAAAATTCCAATGATCATGGTACCTACAATGCATGAAGTTATGATGAACAATCCAGCCATCATTGAAAATATAGCAAAGCTAAAAGAAATGAATGTTTCCTTTATTTCTCCAAGAGTAGAAGAGGAGAAAGCAAAAATCCCAGAAGAGGAAGAAATAGTAAATGTATGTTTGAAACAGCTATATACTGACTCGTTGAAGAACAAGAGAATCTTAGTTACTGCAGGGCCAACCAGAGCATATATTGATGGGATCAGATTCATAAGTAATCCATCTAGTGGAAAAATGGGATATTCGATTGCTTTGGAAGCTTGGAGGAGATACGCGGAAGTAAAACTAGTTTATGGCTCCTCATCACTAGAACCTCCACTAATCCTTGAGAATACTGTAAGTGTGGATACAGCCAAGGGAATGTACGATGAAGTGTTAAAACTACTAGAGGAAGAGCAATATGATTATGTTATACTAGCAGCTGCAATGAATGATTTTAAATTAGAAAATGTTTCGGATACGAAAATATCTTCTTCTGAATCTTTGGAATTAAAACTTCAACCTACAAAGAAGTTAGCTGATAAAATTAAAGAAATTTCTCCTAATTCAAAACTAATTCTGTTCAAAGCTGAGTATAAGAAATCAGAAGGAGAGCTTATTGATATTGCACTTAAACGAATGCATGATGCTAAAGCTGACATGATTGTTGCAAATGATGTATCTGAAAAGAAGTTTGGTTTTGAAAGTGATGATAATAGGGTTGTTATTATCAATATTTCCGAAGAAAAAAACTGGGTTGAAGGTTCGAAGTTGGTCGTTGCCAAAAGTATCTTAGACCAAGCGGAAAATCTTGAAAAAATATAATTTTGATTCTTTTGTAAGATTGATAAAGTATAAATTCTCATTCATCTTTCTTCAAGTATGGATGTTATACTTGAAACCACAATAAAGTGCCCTAATTGTGGAAAAGAAGAAATGGTTATGATGCCTACTGATAAATGCATCAGAAGATTCGAATGTAATAATTGTAATCTGGTTCTTGAACCCCAGAATGATGATTGCTGTGTTTTTTGCAGTTATGCAGAAACAAAGTGTCCTTCCAAACAGAAGGATAAAGAATGTGGAGACGGGCTTAAACTTTAGGTAAAGAGGAATATTCAAACCTAAAATCATTGGGTAAATGTTTTTTCATTTCTTTAAGATTTTTGAACATAACATGGAAATGACTTAAATCGGGGAGATTGATTGCTTCTTCTAAAGAAACCCATTTATATTCAGAATGTTCCCATGTGATTTTTACATCACCCTCTAGATACTTACAATAAAAAGAAATGAACACCATTGGGAATTCCTTTCCTCCTCTATAAAAGAATCCCACATCTAAAGGATATTGAACATCAACTTTAAGCTTTGTTTCTTCATTAACTTCTCTAAGAATTCCATCAACAGGCGATTCATCTGCATCCAATCTACCAGTGACTGTTTCCCATTTATTTGGCTCAAAATCCTTTTCTTTTGATCGCTTCATGACAAGAATTTTGTTATCTTTTTCAATTATCGCAGCCATTCCTACATAAACTTTCTTCATAATAAAATTAAATGATAAAAGGTATTATTTCAAGTTAACTGCAATTTGCTTAAAAATACTAACAGAAAGCTATAAAACATATCATCTCACTTTTCTTTTGTAGGTAGGTTATTTGAAAACTGAAGACCTAATAGTAGTAGATTCAGAAGCTAAAAAGAATTATTCTTTAGATAACATCTTGAATAAAGTAATTCAGGGAGATGCATTGCAAATACTAAAGAAGATTCCTGATAATTCAGCTGATTTAGTTTTCATGGACCCGCCTTATTTTCTGCAGCTACCCAGAAAGAAACTCAAACGCTGGAATGTAAAGACAGATGTTGAAGGAGTTGAAGATGATTGGGACAAATTTGAATCCTTTGAGGAATATGATGAATTCATTAAAAAGATATTATTGGAAACTCAAAGAATTATGAAAGAAAACGCTACCATTTGGGTCATTTCTACTTACCATAGCATTTTTCGAATTGGAAAAATCATGCAAGACTTGGGATACTGGATACTTAACAATGTAATTTGGACAAAAACAAACCCAATGCCAAATTGGCTAGGTGTTCGTTTCACCAATGCTACAGAAACCATGATTTGGGCAACGAAAAATAAAGAAGCAAAGAAATATTATTTTGATAAAGTGAAAGCTAAAGAATTTGGTATAGGCAAGGTGGGTGCAAATCTTTGGTTAATACCTTTATGTACAGGTAAAGAGCGGCTTAAAGATGAGGAAGGCAAGAAACTGCATGCAACACAGAAACCCCAAGAGCTTCTACGCAGAATAATATTATCAACCTCAAAAGAAGGAGACATAATTTTAGATCCCCTAGCTGGTGTGGGGACAACAGGATATGTTGCTAAAGCTCTCAAAAGACACTTTTTGATGATTGAAAAAGAAGAAAAATATACTGAGGGTATAAGAAGAAGATTTCAAAATCCTCCAGTATTAAAAGAAAATAAGATAAGGAAAGAAATGGAATAATTGATTCTAAGTATCCTTGTACTTATTGAACCAACTGGAAATCTTTTCCAATCTATCCTTCACATGTTTAGGTTTTCCTGATCTGCTTAATTCATGTCCTTCCTCTGGATAACGTATGAGCTCTGCATCTGCACCAACCCTCAACAATGAAGCAAATAATTCCTCAGCTTGAGCAATTGGTACTCTAAAATCATTCTCTGAGTGAATTATTCTTGTTGGTGTTTTCATGTTTGCAACATATGAAATAGGGGAGAGATCCCACATCGATTTTAGATCTTCCCATGGATAAAACTCGATCTCATCTTTAATGAATCTAGTAACATCAGTTATACTCCAGAAACTAACTAGATTGTAAACACCTCTTTGGGGGACAGCAGCTTTGAATCTTTGATCATTTCCGATCAACCATGCAGTCATATATCCACCATAGGATCCTCCAGTGACAAACAGATTGTTTTCATCAACATAACCTTTCTTAATAACTTCATCTACTCCTAAAAGAATATCATCGGCAGGTTTTACTCCCCAATTTGCTACTATGTATCTAAAATCATATCCCCTTCCACTTGATCCTTGTGGATTGCAGTAAAAGATTACATAATCTTGTGAAGCTAAATACTGATACTCAAACCACATAGATCTTTCATGAGGTGACCAAGTTGCATGAGGCCCTCCATGTATCTCTACTATCATTGGATATTTTTTATTTTCATCAAAATTTGGTGGTTTAACAATCCATCCTTGAATTTCAGCATCATTATATCCTTTATATCTGATTTCTTCAGTTTCAGCGATTATTCTTTCGGATAAGAACTGCTTATTTGATTGCCAAATTGTTCTTGACTCTTTATACACATAATCATAAACAACAAGTTGTGATAAGTCATCTTTAGAAGAAATATTCATTGCAAGTAAACCTCGATTACTATCAATATCAAAGGATTGAATTATGGAATCACCAGAGTACAATTTCTCAATTGTCTCCCTATCCAAACTGTATCTATTAACAGAATTTTTCTCCCAATCGTCAACTGTGAAATAAATATAATTAGTTTCATCATCAAAAAGAGGACGAGATACGTGATTATCTATTTCTTCACTTACCCATCTCTCTTCCTTTGTTTCAAGATTTAGTAATTTTAATTCATCATTTTGAGTGGAAATTATTTCTTTAGATGCAGCACTTACATAAGCTAACCATTGCCCATCTTCTGAAATCAAAAGATCTGCTCCAAACCCATATACTGTTTTTAGTATTTCTTCCTCCTTAGTTTCAAGATCAATTTCCAAAAGCTCAAAATCATAAAGATCATTCA
>JAGLTP010000509.1 GCA_023135215.1 Candidatus Heimdallarchaeota archaeon | reverse complement strand
AAACAGTGATTTTTCTGGCTGGAATTGAAGCTACCGGTGAAGCTCCTATTGCAATCCTCTGGTCTGGTCTTTTTGGAGTAGTTGTTGCTGTGATAATAGCGTTAGTAATTTTCCTTAGTGGAAAGAGAATTAATATGAAGCTATTCTTCAATATTACCAGTATTGTCCTTATAATATTTGCAGCAGGAATGCTAGCTCATGGTGTTCATGAATTGCAAGAATTAGGATGGTTTGGTTCAGAGAATCATTTCTTTCAACGAGTGGTCTGGGATACTAGTGGAGTATTAAATGATAAGACAACTGAACTAGGATTATTCTTGCGAGCATTATTTGGATATCAAGACAAACCAACTTGGCTTGAATTAATAATTTATGTTGGGTATTATTTAGTACTCACAGCAGTCTTAGTATCATTTAATAGACTAAATAAAAGAAAAAAATTAAAATCAAAAGTGATTGTTGAAGAAACACAAATCCCTTCTTCTTAATTTGCCTTACATGGGAGATCAATAATTACGCTTGTAGATACTTATGTAACGACTTACATAGACATTATCTATAGATTCACTATCTAAAGGCCATGTATGAACTTCTACTTGAGTTCCACAGCGACCACAAACAATTGTGTTCTGCTCTGGGAGACCTTTGTCATCATAAGTAAACTCTATTTTGATAGAATGGTCACAGATGTAGTCATAATTGCAATAATTACAGCGATAATAGTCATATTGGTTGAGCACTGTAGGTTTTAAAATACCTACTGGACAAGAATAGGCGTTCACTGCAGTTTTACAATCACAAAGCAAATGATAGGCTATTAATGTCATCAAAAAGGCTAGAATGAACTATTATATATATTTAACCTAGGCGATGAAAGCTGAGTTTAAGCTTTTAAGCATTCTTCAAGAGGTTTTTCAAAGGATTTAGGTTGATTGACTAATAATATTGTTCCAAGAACATCAGTAATTCTATTCATTTCATAAGGATCGCTATCCTTGGTAATTTCAGCTATTTCTTCAAAATGCTTACCGAAAAATTCTGATATTTCATTGAAGATGTAACCATCTATAGAAGTCATCAATTTCTTTACACAATCTTTGTCTTGTTTAGGCATATCCTCCCTAAGACTTAAAATTTCTGCAACTTTTCCTAAGACTGTATTACAGAAAGAACATTCCCAGAGATCATTTGCAGCAAACGAAGAGAAAAATAACTTCGCTGTTCGAGCATAAAG
>JAGLTP010000508.1 GCA_023135215.1 Candidatus Heimdallarchaeota archaeon | reverse complement strand
GTTTTTTTGCTACAATAAAATAATTCGTTTGTTTTTGTTGTAGATCTTCAGTTTCAATAATTTGGAATTTTCTTTCTGCTAGCAAATCTTCTAATTCTGAGAATTTTAAACGATTCAGGTATGGGACTATTCTCAGCTTACTTAGTAGGGAAAGAAAAGTACCTAATAACGATTTTTTCTCTCCCAAACAAGGTGTTTCAGAAATGAATAATCCACCCGGTTTTAGTAATTCGTTTATCCTTTGTATAATTTCTTTTGAATCTTCTAATAAATGAAGAATATTGAAAGCTGTAATCACATCAAATGATTCTTTCTGATATCTTTCATCAAATATAGTTGTTTTAACAAAAGATATATTCTCAATTTTACGTTCATTTGCCATTCTTTTTGCAACATCTAGCAGTTTGGATGAGATATCTATAGCATGAGTCTCTTTAACGCAGCTGGCAATTTGTGCAGTAATTACTCCTGCTCCACAAGCGTAATCTAGAAGAACATCGTTACTACTAAGATATTTCTTAGTATTCTCGACAGCTTTGTTGAAAATCTTCTCCCATTTTATTTCTTTAGTTTCATATTCTTTTGCAGTTCTGTCCCAAAACTTTTCGGATTTATTCATAGTTTCACCTCTTAAGTAGATAGCAGAATAATTGTACTCACTCATTACTATGAGTTATAGTTATGACAACATTCCCTTTTTTGTGTCCTGTTTCTGCATGCCTATGTGCTTCAGCAATTTGCTCTAATGGATAGCTTTGATCTATAGCTGGTTTCAGCTTCCCTGCTTCAATAAGCTCTTTAAAGAAAGGTAAATACTCTTTCTTTTCTCTTGTGGAAGACCTAGCAGAAAGATAGATTCCTTCTTTTTTAAGAGAGTTTTTACAATGTGATTCGGAAATTTTGGCTACTGCGTCAAAAATAACATTGTAAGTCAAACCGTTTTTAGTGAAATCTTCTTTAGTATAATCAATGACTTTACCAGCTCCCAAAGATTTTACCATTTCCAAATTTGTGGTACTACATACTCCAGTCACTTCTGCACCAAAGGATTTAGTAAGTTGGACTGCGAATGTTCCTACACTGCCTGAAGCACCATAGATTAGAACTTCTTGACCTTTTTGGATATTAGCTTTCTTAAGAATATGCAATGCTGTAATCCCTCCAATTGGAACTGCAGCTGCTTCTTCAAAGCTTATATTATCTGGTTTTATTCCCAGTACTCCACCTTTGCGATCTTCAGGAACACAGATGTATTCTGCATACGAACCTTGTTTCAACTTACTCGTTGTTCCAAAAACTTGATCACCTTTCTTGAATAATTTTACGTCTTTGCCTACAGCTTCAACTTCCCCAGCAAACTCATGCCCTGGAATTTTTCTTCGCTTCATACCAAACATGTGGAAGATGAGTGATAATATAAGAGGAATTTTTCTAAGTATTACATCTCCAAATGTTACTGTTGTTGCGTGAATTTTCACCAAAACTTCATTATCCTTTGGAGTGGGTGTTTCTACTTCTCTAAGCTGAAGAACCTCTGGTGGTCCTTGTTTTGTTTGAATAACTGCTTTCATAAATAAACTTCAATTAAATATAATAAAAGATTTCCTCAAAAGCACTTTATTTCAGTCTCTTAACAAGAATACGAAATTCTTCAGGATTATTTTCTTCTAAAGAAATAAGTTCTTGACCTGTGACTTGAGCCCAAGCTGGAATATCCCTCTTACTCCCAGGATCAGTGGTTAGAATTTCCAACACTTGACCTATATCTAATTTATCCAATGCTTTCTTGGATTTTAAAACAGGTACTGGACAGTTAAAATTACGTGCATCAACGGTTTTGTGTATCTCTCCAATATATTTTCCATCAACTACTTCAGCACTATCCTTTATTGTCTCAATTTTAACTTCTTCAATCATATACATAGTATCTTCAGAATTTTCAGCAGTAGTAGTTGGATATCCTTTTCTACTCCACTTATTCATACCCCCTCTTAAGCTCTTAACATTAGTAAATCCTGCTTCGATCATGATTTCAGCGGCAATCAAAGACGCTCCTCCTCCTGGACAAATGGTAACAATTAAATCATCTTTAAATGAAGAAAGATGCTTTAAATTTGCATTTAATTGAAAAATAGGTAATAGCTTAGCACCTGGAATATGACCGTATTTTTTCCCTAATCCTTCTAATGCATAAAATTCTATTTTATCTCGAGTATCAAGTATTAAGGGTGCATTATTAGATTTTATGAGCTCATATAATTTGTCTACTTTTATTTCAGGTATTCCTGGAACATAAAATCTCAACCTTATCAGACTAAAGAACATTAGCTTCAGGAATTTAAGCACCATTCTAGATGTACTAATTTCAATTACCTTGATTTCATCTTTATTTCCCATTTTATTCACCATACATTTCAATAACACTACTGATTTTATAAATCAAAAACATCCAGTGAGCTGTAATTTGAGATTATAACCGCTTTATTATCCTAAACGTTTTAGAATATAATTTGTATATAAATTTTCGCAAAAATCAAATTTCTCATAAAGATAAATCAAAGCTATAGTTAGAATTACCTATTCGTGTTTATTCATCACGCGCAGTTAATTGACATCTTCTGGAAGGAATTTCTCAAAGAATTTCTTTCCTTCTTCTGTGTAATCGATAACACCAAGTAGAATGTTCCAATCCATTGTATTAGTGACGTTCCAATACTCTATTGTTATTCAACAGTTATGACTACATTTCCCTTTTTGTGTCCCTTTTCAACATATTTATGGGCCTCAACTATTTGTTCCAAAGGAAAGCTTCTATCTATAACTGCTTTGAATTTTCCTGCTTCACAGATTTCCTTGAGGATAGTTAGATCTCCTTTTATTTTTGAAGCTTTAACCATGCCTCCACTATCTTTATTAACGTTAAGGGAGATTCCTGTTTTCTTTAGGGTTTGTTTACCTCTCTTATCCATTTTACCTACTGCATCGAAAACAACATCATATATTGGACCACTTTGTGAGAAATCTTCTTTCGTATAATCTATGACCTTATCTGCTCCTAATGATTTAACCATCTCTAGATTTTTCGTACTACATACTCCTGTCACTTCTGCTCCAAAGTATTTAGCAATTTGTACAGCTGTAACTCCAGTACTTCCTGAAGCTCCATATATCAATATTTTAGTGCCTTTCTGGATGTTTGCTTTTCTTAGAATCTTTAGAACTGTAATCCCAGAATTAGGAATAGTAGCTGATTCCTCAAACGTCATATTAGTAGGTTTTAAAGCAAGTACCTTATCTTCAGGAATACAATTATATTCCGCATATCCACC
>JAGLTP010000507.1 GCA_023135215.1 Candidatus Heimdallarchaeota archaeon | reverse complement strand
GTTGCTTTAGTTATAGTCCATGCACTAAGGATTGAACACACTATACACGTGCATAAAGTAATTACTCCTGCATAAACAAATTCCATTATTGGAATCGAAAGGTCAATTTGATGAAAACCATACAAGCTCCCTATTACCATTTGAGACATACCAATAGCTAGACCAAAAGCTAGTGGAATACCAATAATGATTCCTGATATTGTTAGAATTAGTGTGAAACCAGCATAATGAAACAAAATCTTTCTTTTTGATGACCCCATAGCTAAAAATAATCCAATGTTTTTACGTTGAGCATAAACCATTTTATTAAGTGTGTTGAAGATGATTACTACACAGATAATAAGCCCAATAATTCCAAAAATCGTTCCCATTTTATCCACTGCTCCAGCATCTCCAATGAACATTTTGTATTCATCAGTCTCATCAAAGACAACAAATTTCATCGCATTAGCTGGAATATTATGGTTTCCAAAAAAATAGGATAATGCATCTGCAGCAGGAAAGATTTGATCTTTGTTTAACCTATCTTCTACAGTAAACAATGCTTGATTAATTAATGAATTTCCATCATATCTTAGCTGTTGTGCAATCTGTATGTTTATCCAAATAACTGCTAGATTACCAAGTAATGGCATGTTTGAGACCTCATCCACCATATAAGAATAGTAAGAATCTTGAGCAATTCCTTTTACAGTGAAATTAATTTCATTGTCTGGGAATCTTACTTCGATCTGATCACCAGGTTCAACTCCTTGTCCAAACAATCCTCCTGCAAAATGCGTTTCAATCAAGCAACTAGAATTGGATTGAAGGATGAGTTTCTCGTCTTCAATATCTGTCGCTCTTTTCTCAATAACAAGTTGATTTAGTTCATTGGGGAAGTCTACTCCAAATATCACTGCTTGAAACTTTTCTCCTTGAAAATTAATCTCTGTTAAATAATGGATTCTCCCCTCTATTTTTACTATTTTGTTTTGATTCATAAAATCAATGTTGTTCCTAATTGCTGTGATATTGTTTGATTCCATTGGTTCAGAGAAAGTGAATATTCCATCTGCTACATTGTAATATTTCTGATTTAACTCAAATGTGTTAAATAGGACTGGATGACCTGCTCTTAATCCTGCTAATAGCATAATAGTTAATGCTACAATAAGGATGATGGAAAGCGATTTAAATTTATTCTCTTTAATTTCTCTAAAAATCTTTTTAGTTAAGATTTTCATCATATCACTCTCTAACCTTCTTATAACTAATGGATTCCATATGACTCTCTATTTTCTCGATTTTACCCATCCTAAGATGAAAAACTCTATCTGCAAATTGGGTGATACTTATATCATGTGAAACAACAATAAGAGTTGTGCCTTCTTGTTTGTTTAGATCTTTAATCAGTTCTGCTATTTTTTGTCCAGTAATGAAATCAAGATTGCCCGTTGGCTCATCAGCTACAATGAGCTTAGGTTTCTTTACTAATGCTCTAGCTATCGCAACTCTTTGTTGTTCTCCTCCTGATAATTGACTCGGAAACCTGAGTTCTTTACCCTCTAAACCTACTTTTTTTAGCATATCATATGATCTCAACTTTATTTGATTTTTGTCTTTATTCCCTTGAAATTCAAGAGCTAATCCAACATTTTCCCAAGCACGTAAACTAGCAACTATATTGAAGAATTGAAAAACCCAGCCAACACTATTTCGTCTGAAATCATTCAATTCATTCTTGTTATACTCACTGATGTTGTCACCATCAACAATAACAGTACCCTTTGTTGGATAATCTATCCCCCCTATCATGTTAAGCAGTGTGGTTTTTCCTGCTCCTGAAGGACCTAAAACACAAGCAAATTCCCCTTTATAAATTTCAACATCTACACCATTTAAAGCTAAAACTTCTGTTTCACCGAATTCAAAAGAACGTACTAAATCTTTAGTCTGAACAATAACGTTACCTTTCATTGTGTCACTTTCTAATAATTACTATTCCAGAAGATAAATAAGTTATTCTCTTCCATTAAGTAAAT
>JAGLTP010000506.1 GCA_023135215.1 Candidatus Heimdallarchaeota archaeon | reverse complement strand
GGTCATTCTATGGGAGGAGCTGTAAGTTTTCTTGTAGCTTCTCAAAAACCAGAAATGGTGAAAGGACTCATTATAGGTGATATGATGCTTCAAAAATCAGTTTTAGAAAAGCAAATACAATCTGAACAAAGCTTGAATACGTTGAAGCAATGGATAGAATGGGCAGGTTTAGAAGTAACTAATCTTGATTTACTCCAAATTTTATTAGAACACCCAATTAAGATTCCTGAAAAAGAAGAATCTATTCCTTGGTCTGAAGTACCTAATAGTATTCCATGGTTGTTATTTTTGGCTCAAAACCTAAGTAAACTTGATCCTAATACTCAACAAGGTGCTTTGTCACTTAGTTTGTTTAGAGAAAACTGGAAATTATACGATTATAAGATATTTCTACCAAAAATCAAATGTCCAGTGCTTCTCTTACAAGCAGATGCAAAATTAGGAGGATTAATGTCTGACAGTTGTATCAAACTTGCACAAGAGTATATTGATTATCTAATACCTGCTAGATTGGAAAACATAGGTCATGCTTTATTTTATCAGAAATCAGAACCAATTCTACAAATACTTATAGATTTCTTAGAATTAATCAGAGAATGATCCTTTCCTTATTCTCTTCTGATGAACTGCCCTCTCTTACTAGCCACGAATATTCTATCTTCTACGAGGAAATCTCCTCTCAGAATAGTAGATTCAACTACTCCTGTTATCTTCAAACCTTCATAAGGGCTATAATCTGATTTTGAGAAACCAGAATCAATGATTAATTCCATATCAGGATTAAAGATAACCAGATCAGCATCTGAACCTTTCTGAATAACCCCTTTTTTAGGATAGAGTTTATGGATTTTCGCTGGATCTATTGTGAACTTGTCAATAATGCCTTCTCCAAAGAGATTATACATAAGTGAAAAACTATATTCCAAACCTCCAAGCCCTTTAGGAATCCTGCTTGCTTTAGTATACCTTAGTTTCTCTTCTCTAGTAAATGGAGCATGATCTGTTCCAATTGAACTAATTGTTTTGATGTTTTTCTTCAGCTTTTCCTGTTCTTCAATTGAGCGAAGTGGTGGTGCAAGAAGAAATAAATTTCCAGCTTCTGTTTCGTATACATCTTTGTTAAGATAGAAATATTGAGGACAACTTTCTATGAAAATGTTTTCTTGTAAAAGCTGTGAATACTTCTCTTTTAGAAGTTCTAATGAAGAACCGCATGTTACATGTACTATATAGATTCTTCCTCTTAGTTCAGCTACCATTTGTGCTAGTTTATCAATTTCTTTTATCTCCGAAGCAGCAGGTCTTGAACTTTCATATGAAGCTACAGTATCTTCAACATTAGAATTGAGTATAATTTCATCATTTTCTGCATGAATTAAAATCAAAGAATCTGTTAAATTAGAATTTTCAATAAATTGCTTAATTTTCTCACAGGAACATCTACGATTGGATTCAGAATAAGTTGTGAATAATTTAATTGAAGGAATACCATTCTTGAATGATTTATCAACAAGCTTTCCAACATCATTTTTGAAGCTACCAATTGTTGTATGGAAGCTATAATCAATGAATGAGGTTTCCGCTTCTTTGTGCTTCTGTTGAAGTTTTTCATCGAATTCATCCACAGTGTTGATAGGTTCTAAGAAGTCTATGAAAGTAGTAATTCCACCAAATGCAGCAGCTTTAGATGCACTTTCGTAATCATCACTTGACTTGAATTCCCCTAAATCAAGATTGATATGAACATGTGGGTCAATAAACCCAGGCATTACTAGTTTACCTGAGCAATCCACTATTTTTTCACAAGAAAGTTTTGTTTCAGGAGAGACAATTTCTGCAATAACTTGATCTTTGACATATACATCTAAATGAGTGAATTTTCCATCACAATAGACTTTACCATTTATGAGTCCAAGTGAGTAGCTGAAACCACCTCTCATGGTCTGACGATATCATACTGTCATATTAACATTGTCTTTTCTAGGGAACTGAAATAGACAATAGAGCTTAGGGGCTTCGGAAAAAGCAATTCAAATTAACTAACTCTTCAAAATCAGAATCAACTAGAAACAAAAATGACAATTTTTTTTAATGTTAGAATCTCACTTTAAACAACCATATTCAAATGACGTGATAAGATTGGTTTCCAGACTCTGTATAGTAGGTTTAGGATTTATAGGTTCTACTGTTATTAGGCATTTAGAGGATTTAGAACAAAAAATCAAACTTCAAGCAATATTCGATATAGATAAAGAGAGAATGCTTGAAGTAAAAAAAC
>JAGLTP010000505.1 GCA_023135215.1 Candidatus Heimdallarchaeota archaeon | reverse complement strand
GTTCTTCAGGCAAAGTAGTTTTACCTAAGGATTCAATCATTCGCATTTCTTTTCTCAATGATTTCCTTTCATTTTCATTTATAGTTTCAGGATCAAGTGAAACAATGATAATGTGATTAGAAAGGTATGCAGTGTCTACTAATCTGAAAAGAAAGAACAAAGTGGTTTCAAACCCATTCTTAGAAATAAGATAATCGAGTCTATCAATAACAATTACATGTTTGTTAGGTAGTTCTTCTATTAGTTGTTCAATTTTGCTTAGATTAGAAGAGATAGTTTTCAGATGTTCTTTTTCAGCTATTCTTAAGAAATCGAATTCATATTTTACATCTTTCTTCCATTCAGTTTCAGGTAATCTAGAAAGAACTAAACCATTATATCCTACTCTTAATAAATCAATAAAGGCTTCTTTTGAAATATACGGTTGTTCTTCTTCAGATAGATATAATTGCGATTCTTTCAGATGATATCTCAAGGTTTGTTTTTTCAACTCATCTTCTCTTTGTTTTTCAATTGTGATTTCTCTAAGTGCATTGAAGTATTTTTTCTCTCCAGAAATATCAGGCTGAGATACTGCAGTGATTGATACCCAAAATTCACTTCCATCTTTTCTGTAATGTTTTGCTTCAAAATTTTTAACATAATTCCTCTGATGCAATGAATCATAAAATCTTTCTCGATCTTTGATATTGAACCAACGATTAGTAAAAGGGGTTGAGAAGCAATCGTCTTTATTGTTATATCCGTATAGATTCAAAAACGCTGGATTTATGTCAATTAACTCACCATCAGAGGAATTAGTTGAAATAGCTAGAGGAATGTTTTCAAACAAAGATCGAAGTCTTTCTTCGCTTGTTTTCAACTCTTCTTCTGCTTTTTTCCTTTTTGAAATATCTCTCAATATAGAGAAGACAACATCCTTTCCAGCTAGATTAAATTTAATTGCTGAAATTTCAGTTGAAATCCATGTCTCATCCTTTTTCATAAATTTTGTTTCAAGAAAAGCATGGCCTTTTGAAGCAAGCATATCTCTTATTTTCTTTAAATCATCAATGTTTTCTTCCCTGTCAAATTTTGCAACATTATACGCTTCTAGATCTTCTTTATCATAACCGAAAATTTCCAATAACTTTGGGTTGTAGTCCATCACAGTTCCATCACTATCACGAAGCATATATCCGTCAACTGAATGGTTGAAAATGCTTCTGAATTTTTCTTCGCTTTGCTTCAACTCTTCTTCGAGTTCTTTCTGTTCAGAGATATCAATTAGCGAAGCTATGCGTTGATTCGATTCAGGAATAATGGATATAGTTACTAAGAGAGTTTTGTTTTTTCCAAGTATGTCAAAATTCGAGGTTTCAAAATTCAAAGGAGTAATAAAATCTTTATTCATCCTCTTAATCGCCTTTGATACAACTTCTATTTCTTCCTTCATTATAAACTCTGTCCATTTTTTACCAGTAATTTCATCTTGTGAGAGACCTGATTTTTCCAGCACTTGCTTATTGCACAGTGTTATAGTGAAATCTTCTTCGCATAGTAACATCCCTGTTCCTGTATTCTCGAAAAGTGCTTTGTATAACGCTTCTGAAGATTTGATTTTTTCTTCAGTTTTTTTCCTTTCCGTGATATCCCTAAAAATTACAAAGACCATTTCTTCGTCTGCAAACAATAATTTAATTGCA
>JAGLTP010000504.1 GCA_023135215.1 Candidatus Heimdallarchaeota archaeon | reverse complement strand
CTTGTTTTACACTTAAGCATATAGCTGCATTGTTATTTGTTGTAGCTACTATGATATTAGCTTTTCTGACTCTAGCATTATCATCAGTCTGATAGTGGTGATATAGTGTTCCACGAGGTGCTTCAATAACTCCTACACCCTCACCAGTTATCATACTTTTTTTCACAGGCGTTCTGAAATTTTCAGAATAGATTACTGGATCTTCTGCAATTTCAATCATTCTCTCTCCACAATATAGAATCTCCACTAATCTCGCCCAATTGAAACCTAATGTGTGATGTGCAGGTTTTCCACCAAGTACTTTATACATTTCTTCTAACGCTTCTTGTGCTAATGGTGTTTTAATTTTATCAACTACATTTAATCTTGCTAATGAGTTTACTCTATACAACCCACTTTCAGGATTTGCTTCAATGCCCTTCCATCCAATCTTCTTAAGAAATGGGAATTTTAGATACGTCCATGGTTCAACATGTTCTGCTATATGATCTAGATAATCTTTTGCTGGATATTTTGCAACTTCTTTTCCTTTATTATCAATAACCTTGATGGTATCTGATGGATAAAAATCTAGTTCATTTTCGGGACCAACTACTGACATGTAATAACTTTTCATTTTATAAGCATCTGAATCAATGAGTGCCATTTGATCCTTATTTTTAACAACTAAATCATCAAATACCTGAAGTCCCAATTTACCGAAATCAACAATTTCTTTTCCCATTTGCAAAATATTTTCCGCATCTTCTTTGGTTATTCCTTTACTAATTCCTCCAGGTATAACAGTTACTGGATGAGTTGCTTTTGCGCCTATCATAGCTTGTATTTTCTGTGCATAACCTCTTGCTTTAATTGCTTCTTTTGCAACATCTGGGAAAGCTTGATAGATACCTAGAATGTTGTGAGTTCCTGGTTTTGTTTTTTCACCTAAGACGAAATCCGGCAGGGCAAATGCATAAAAATGAAGAATATGACTATGAACATTATGTCCAAGAGCAAGCATTTCTCTTAGTAACTTAGCTGTTATTGGAGGGTCAATACCATAAATCTGGTCTGCAGCCTTTGCAGGTGCTAGATGGTGAGGAATTGGACACACCCCACAAATTCTTGGAGTGATTCGTAAAACTTCTTCTATAGGTCTTCCTACAACAAATCGCTCAAAACCTCTAAGTTCTACAACTTGATAATAAGCATCTTTTACATTTCCTTCATCATTAAGAACGATGGTAATTTTTGCTATTCCTTCTAATCTTGTTACTGGATTTATTGTTACTATTTTACTACTCATACAATCTCCTCCTCAGAGTGAAGTTTGTAAATTAGTGACCTACCATAAGTGAATCGATAAAATGTTCCCAATGGATCTGGAATTTTTTCTACAACCTTTTCCAATTCCTCTTCAGTCATCTCTTCCTCTTTTTCTACTTCAAGGAGAGAAGTTAGTGCAGAAATCATTTTCAATCCATGATCTTTGACCTTATCTGTTGGACCTAAACATCCTCTACATCCAACATTCATTTTTGTGCATAGCGCACCACAACCATCACGTGTTGCGGGTCCCATACAGAGTATACCTTGGGGAAGTAAACACAAATCAGGGTCTATTTCTTCGACCTCTTGTGGTGAAATGAACT
This sequence comes from Candidatus Heimdallarchaeota archaeon, assembly GCA_023135215.1. The sequence continues at coordinate 5,670 of JAGLTP010000504.1, read as the reverse complement.
CATCAAATGAAATCTTATCAGGTTTAGTTCTACCACATTCTTCGCACAAAGTTTTGGACCCTGCTATAACTGCACCTTTTGGTGGAAGTTCCCCAGTATTAGCAAATACTTTCAATATTTCAACAACTTGTTCAATCAAGGGTACCATAGGAGGACAACCAGGAACAAAATAATCAACATCGATTACTGCTTCCAGTGCATCAGCGTTCTCCCTAATTCCAGGCAAAGTTAGTTCAATATTATTTATTTTTACAGATGTAAGAGGAACAGTATTTTCAGGATTATCCATCGATGGTAAATCTTTGTATACAAGATCAAACATGCTTTGCTCAAAAGGCATATTTGCTAAGCTTGGAATTCCACCGAAGTTGGAACATGCTCCGAATGCAACGATAACTTTAGATTTTTGGCGTAGAATTTTCGCAATTTCAGCATCTTCAGTTGTTCTTATTGAACCATGATAAATTCCAACATCCACTTCTTTGTCCTTCAGTTTCTTCAAATCATCTAATTTGAAATCCATAGCAGTTGGCCAAAATTTGAAATCAACAAGGTCAAAAACCTCTAGTATCTTTTCATTTAAATCAAGGATCGCTACATCGCAACCTGCACATGTTGCACCAAGAGCTATAGCTAGATTTACTTTTTTCATTATGATTCTCCTCCTTTACCATTCTTACCATAGGGAGGAAGTTTCTTTAAATCCTCAACCATTTCGGTTGTAATCTTTGCAAATTTAGCTCCTTCAGTAGCTGAGATCCAAGTAACTCTAAACCTCTTTGGATTTACACCAACCTGTTTTAAAAGTCTTGAAAGTAAAGCCATACGTCTAAAAGTTTTGTAATTTCCTGTTTTATAATGACAATCCCCAAAATGACAACCTGTTATAAGTACTCCATCTGCTCCTTCAAGAAAAGCTTCCACAACATGTTGAGGATCTATTCTACTTGAGCAATTAACCATAATGGGTAGAACATTTGTGGGATAATGTAATCTGGAAGTGCCTGCTAAATCTGCACCTTTTCCGGAACACCATCTACATAAAAATAACACAACCTTTGGATTTGAGTTTAGTTCAGTAATTTGTGTAGTTTTGCTCATTTTATCCCTCCTTCAGAAGTGCCTTTATGCTGGCACTTATACTCTCATAAGTTGAATTTCTTAATTCAATACTTCCTGAAGGACATGCTGCAGCACAACTCCCGCATCCTTCACATAGTGCTTCATTTACAAGCATTTTGTTCTGGCTTTTATCATAGGATATAGCTCCATATGGGCAAACATGAATACAAGTATGACATATTCCACAAGTAAGATCATCTATTTCAGCTATGACTGGATCTCTTTCCAAGAAATCAGAAGCTAGTATAGTTAGAGCTTTAGCAGCTGCTCCTGAAGCTTGTGCTACAGTTTCAGGAATATCTTTGGGTCCTGATGCTGTACCTGCAACAAAAACTCCTGAAATAGCTGTTTCAACTGGTTTAAGTTTTGGATGAGCTTCTTTTACAAATCCTTTACTATCACAAGAAAGCTTCAAAATATTGGAAATTTCTTGTGTTCCTTCACTAGGTAGTAATCCAGTTGCTAGAACAACCATATCTGCATGTAATTCAATTGATTCAGAAGTAAGTGTGTTTACTCCTCTAATCAACACTCTTTCTCCATCTTGTATTAATTCTGATACCTTCCCTCTAACATAAATAACACTCTCTTCCTCAGCTGCACGTTTGTAAAATTCCTCATAATCCTTCCCTGCAGTTCTTACATCAATATAGAAATTTACTGCAGTTCCATCATGAACTAGATGTTTGTATTGCAAGGCATGTTTGGTTGCGTACATACAACAAATCTTTGAACAGTATGGAAGGTGTTTTGCTGGATGTCTAGAACCTGCACAGTGAATAAAAACAACAGTCTTTGGAATACTCCCATCAGAAGGTCTTCTGATTACACCTTGAGTAGGTCCATTCGCAGCTAGAATTCGTTCAAATTCCAAACCTGAGATAACATCGTGTATGTTACCATATCCATATTCTCCTATTTTTTCGTACGGATAAGTTGAAAAACCTGTGGCTACAACAATTGCTCCAAATTCTTCATCAATTATTTCTGCTTTCATATCAAAATCAATAGCTTCAGGATCACAGACTTCTTTACATTTAGCACAAATCAGTGGATCGATTCCAAGACATGTACTTGGATCTATTATGTATGAAGCTGGAACAGCTTGAGGAAATGCAATATAGATTGCCTTACGAGGGGACAATCCAGCATTATATTCATCATGAACTATAACTGGACAAACATGAACACAATCATCACATATTGTACACTTTTCTTCAATTACGTAACGAGGTTTCTTCTTGATTTTTACTTTGAAGCTTCCAACATAACCGTCAACATTTTCTACTTCACTGTTAGTTAGTAATCGAATATTTGGATGACGATTTACGGCAACCATTTTTGGTGTCAATATACATTGAGAACAATCCAAGGTTGGAAAAGTTTCTGCAAGTTGAGCCATTTTTCCCCCAATTGTTGAATCATTCTCTACTAGTGTAACTTGATATCCTGCATCTGCAATATCTAAGGCTGATTGTATTCCTGCAATTCCTCCTCCGATAACTAGAGCTTTCCTTGTTACAGGAACATGATAAGGCTCCAATGCTTGATTTCTTTTTACCCTTTCAATTATTGATTCAATTATTTTGATTGTTTTTTCAGTAGCTTCTTTCTTGTCTTCATGGACCCAAGAACACTGTTCTCGAATGTTCGCCATTTCTATAAGATATTGATTCAGTCCTGCTTCTTTAGTAACAATTCTGAAAGTGTCTTCATGCATATCTTTGCTACATGCTGCAACAACTACTCGATCTAAATCGTGTTTCTTGATTGCTTCTTTTATGACAGCTTGACCTGGTTCAGAGCACATGTACATATTATCTTCTACATGTACCACCTCTTCATTGTCTTTGATGCGCTCTAAGACTTTCTTAATATCAACAGTGTGAGCAATATTTCTCCCACAGTGGCATACGAATACCCCTACTTTACCCATTGTTTTATCCTTCTTGTTTGTATTCTTTTCCTTTCTGAAATGCAACAAGATTTTTCTCGACATATCGAGCCTTAATCTTTTGCTTCATAACTGTAACAAGAGCTTCTTCGGATACAATGTCTTTTGTATTGGCACATACATATCCTAACATTGCTATATTAGCAAAGATTTTACTACCAAGAGATTCTGCAATTTTTGTTGCAGGGATTTTAAAAATCTGTTTAGCTTTATTTGCACTATCATCCAAATTTACTAGAACTTCTTCAACGAATAAAATTCCACCTTTCTTAAGTTTAGGAATATATTTGTGATATGCTTCTTCGGATAATACTACAAAATAATCTAATTCTGTAGCTTTAGGAAAATCAATCTCCCCAGTATCTATTACGACATCTGCGCTACTGGCACCACCTCTACTTTCAGGACCATAGCTTTGTGTCATAACAGAGTTTTTTCCCTTTTCATATAAAGCAACGGCTTCACCTACCAACCTTCCCATAAGACCTATACCTTGTCCCCCAAATCCTGCAAATCGAACTTCTATTCTAGCCATAATTATCACTTCTTACTAACTGAAGCTCTCCCTTTTTCTTGGAGTTCTAGAAGATTATCTGTCAATGTTGGTCTACCTTCAATATCTACAAATTTTCCAACAATCATAAGACCATTTTTTTCGATACCAACTTCTCGTGTATCAGCTCCGTGTTGCAGTTCTGTATGATTCTTAAAGTGTTCAAGAATCATCTTTCCTTCTGCTAACTGATTCCGACGTCCATAAGTTGTAGGGCAACTACCTATAACCTCAACAAATGAGAATCCCTTCTTAGAAAGAGCTTCTACAAAGGAATCTTTCATCCTTCTTACATCCAATGCAGTCCACCTAGCAACATATACTGCTCCGCAAGAAGCAGCTAAATCTGGCAAATTAAATGGTTCTTCAACACTACCATATGGAGCAGTGGATTGGAATTGTCCTTTATAGGAAGTAGGGCCTGCTTGACCACCAGTCATACCGTAATTGAAATTGTTTACACAAATAACTGTAATATCTGCATTTCTTCTTGCAGCATGGATGAAATGGTTCCCACCTATTGCAAAGAGATCTCCATCACCAGAGACTACAATTACTTTTCTTTCAGGATCTGTTACGCTTAATCCAATAGCAAATGGTATTGCCCTTCCATGAGTTGTGTGGAAACTATCAAAATTCAGATAACCTGCTATTCTACCTGTACATCCAATTCCTGACACTATCGCAACTTTCTTTGGGTCAAAACCTGCTTCAAGTATTGCACCAATAATTATCGTTGTTATAGATCCTAAACTGCACCCTGGACAGAAAATGTGTGGAATTCTCCCTTGTCTTAAATACCCATCCAAAGGATGTTCATGAGATTCAATTAATTCTATATTTTCTTCTGTCATTTTGTACCCCTCTCAATTTCTTTAAGTATTTCATTTGGAGAATGTATTTCTCCTCCTAACTTGAAAATTCCTTTAACATCAGTTTTTCCATGAACTGTTCTTTCAACTTCTCTGCATATTTGACCATAGTTGATTTCTGGAACAAGAATTTTCTTTACTTGATCAGCAAGCAGTTCAATTCTTTCATCTGGAAACGGCCACACTGTAATTAGTCGTAATAGTCCTACTTTAATTCCCTTCTCTCTTGCTCTGTTGACTGCTCCTTTTGCTGCTCTGGCAACTGTCCCAAAGGAAACTAATGCGATTTCAGCATCATCTAACTTATACTCCTCAAGCTTGATGATTTTCTTTTTATTGGTTCTGATTTTATCATTAATTCTCTTAACATTCTTTTCTTGCGCTTCAGCAGAAATGTCAGGATAACCTCTTTCATCATGAGTAAGTCCAGTCATCATTACATTGTAACCCTCCCCTGCTATAGCCATAGGAGGTACAAGATCTTTTCCTGCTTTGTATGGTAAATGTTCCTCTGGTGGGACTTCTGGTTTTTTCCTTGATATGATCTTTATTTTATCTTTAGATGGAATAACTAGTCTTTCACTCATATGTCCTATGACTTCGTCCAAAAGAAATGTTACTGGCAATCGATATTTTTCTGAAAGGTTGAAACAAGTAATTGCATGGTCAAAACACTCTTGAACTGTGCTAGGGGATATTGCAATCGGTTCGAAATCTCCATGTGCTCCCCATTTTGTTTGCATGACATCTTGTTGTCCAACTAAAGTAGGTAACCCAGTTGAAGGACCACCTCTTTGAACATTCACTATTACACAAGGAGTTTCAGTCATCATACCTAAGCCTATATTTTCGACCATCAACGAATAGCCTGGACCTGATGTTGCAGTCATACTTTTAGATCCTCCCCAAGATGCACCGAGTATTCCTGCTATTGAAGCAAGTTCATCTTCAAACTGAACAAAATGTCCATTTACTTGAGGTAATCTTCTTGCCATATGTTCAGCAATTTCAGAACTTGGAGTGATAGGATATCCTCCAAAGAATTTACATCCCACAGAAAGAGATCCCTCTGCTACAGCATGATTGCCAGTTGTGTAATGTTTACCTGTCATAACTTCAGGCAGTTCAGCTTTGTCATTACTCATTTTCCTCAATTCCCCCTTCTTCTT
>JAGLTP010000503.1 GCA_023135215.1 Candidatus Heimdallarchaeota archaeon | reverse complement strand
AAGAGACAAAACTATTAAATAGAAGTTATAAGAATTTCAGATTAGAAATTTCAGAGAACAAAGAGTGATTCTTATGAGTAGAATCGGTAAGTATGAAGTGAGAAAATTCCCAAAAAGTCGAAAAATGGTTTTTGATTTAGTTGAACAAAGTGCAAAGAAGCATCATGTGAAAGCTGTTTTTGAAGCAGATATAACCATTGCTAGAGAATTTTTTAGAAAACATAAACAGGAAACTGGAGAAAAATTATCTTTCACAGGATGGGTAATTAGATGTATAGGGGGCGCAGCAAAGGAATATCCAGAAATAAATTCAATAAGAAAAGGAAGAAAAAAGTACTATGTTTTTGAGGATATTGACATTGGTATTGTGGTTGAAAGAAATATTGGAGGAAAACGTGTTCCTACGAAATATTTCATGAGAAAAGTGAATAAAAAGAGTTTTCGAGAGATACATGATGAAATAAGAGGAGTTCAAAGTCAGAAATTGGAAGGACCTGTTTTAGGAGAAGTGAAAAAAGATAAGGCAACTCATCTAATTGTAAAACTGCCCAAATTCATACGAAGAATAATTTGGTGGCAAGTTAATAGAAAACCCCTCATGAGAAAGAAACATTTGGGTGCTATTACAGTATCTGCAGTTGGAATGTTTGCTGAACAAGGAGGTTGGGCCATAAGTATGTCTTCTGAAACAACGCATTTTATGATAGGGGGAATAGCAAAAAAACCCGGAGTGGTCAATGATAAAATTGAGATTCGTGAGTATCTATCCTTAACTGTTATGATAGACCATTTCATTGTTGATGGTGCACCTTTTACTAGATTCATACAACAATTTCTCAATCTGTTGAATAGCGGATTCGGCTTGGATGAGGTATAAACCAGAAAAATAGCTTGATGAAAAAGAGATAAATTCAAATCAATTATTTTCCAAGATGTCATTCTTGTGTAAAACGCTTAGATTTAAACAAGAGGGGGAATCTTTCGAAATCAAAATTGAATGCATGTTTTTATCAGATGGAGGGGGTAAAGCATATTTTGGAAAGTTTGACCAACTTATTTCAAGACCTAATTGCTCTCCTTTTTCAAGCATAATTCCTGTAGCTAAGAGATCTATAGATTTTTTCTCGTAATTCATATTTGAGCCTAATACTCGCAGAATTCCATCCTGGAAGATTCTCTGTGTACCATCAGTTTCCACAACTACAAGTTTTGCTGTTAAATGGGTTTCTGGTACATCAGTTTTTATCCAAATATCCACAGATGAAAAACCCAAAATTATCAAATCCTTTTTTAGAGGTTCAGTATAAAACCGTAAGATATCATCTCTATTTCTCAAAGAACGTTGATCAGTTGGTCCTGGTTCAATTGGTTTGTATGATTCCCATACAATTCCTCCTAATGTTGGAACAGGATTATCTATATCAATTTCATACTGTAGAACAGTTTCTTTCTCTGATACTGAATCAGACAGAAGCTGGTTTTCATTTAAGTATAACACAGCATTCTCTACTTGATTTGATGGCCATGAATCTAGCTTTAACCATTCATTCAATCGGAGGATAAACACTTTAATTAGTTGTTCTGCATTTGTCTTTTCTCTTTCAAGAAAATCTGACATATCTTGTATGAAATTTCCCTTCCCTGCATTTCCAAAATTCCAATTTTCAATCCCAGCTTGGCTAGCAAGATAACCATTATGACTCCAAGGACCTATTACTAAATCTGGTCTTTTGCCACCTCTTTTTATCAAATCTTCATATGTTTTCAATGTAGAATTTAATAAAAAATCATACCATCCTCCAACTAAGCAGATTCTAGTTTTTAGAGGATTAGTTCCTTGAATATCATACTGTTCCCAAATAGGAGAGTCTAAGGGATTAAGGAAAAACTGCCATATTTGATCTGGCCAACCAAAATTTTTAACGGCATCCTTAATATTGCTTGCATAAACGGTTTTGTATGCTTCAGGCCAGGTACCATTTATCAAATCTAAAGATGATTGCACCCTAGTTGAAGTCATTATAGCCCAAGGTAAAGCCCAATGGTATTGAAGAACATCTCCTCTATGAAGGGAATATTTTACATCTCCTAAAACTTTTGGAGCAAAGATTGTTTTGATTTTGATATCTTCCTCATCTAAAACCTGCAATCCAATATATCCTAGATAAGAAGGTCCGAATATATGCAACTCTCCGTTAAACCATTTCTGTTCTTCTATCCACTTTATAGTATCTTTAGTATCCTCTTTCTCGTCACAGACTCTAAAAATCCCTTCAGAATCATATCTTCCTCTGCAATCCTGCAAAACTACAATGGAATTAAACTGTTGTACAACTAGTTTAGCTGCAACAAACATCTTCTTTGCACCGTAGGGAGTTCTTAAAAGAAAAACAGGAAATGAGTTTTCCCTTTCGGGTTTTAGAATAATTGTGGATAGTTTTACTCCATCCCTCATATTAACAGGAATTGAAAAATTAGTTACTAACATAAGGACCAAGATGTGGCACTTTTAATAATTTATAATTTTATTGCACTGAATAAAGATTGAAAAAAGAGAAAAAAAATGGATTTAGTGTCTTGTTGCCAAAATTGAACCAGTTGTTATATCAAGATCAAAA
>JAGLTP010000502.1 GCA_023135215.1 Candidatus Heimdallarchaeota archaeon | reverse complement strand
CATGTTCCTAAAGGTGAGTTTCTGAAAGTCGATATGAGTGAGATGGATTTTCCTGGTGATTCTTTTGATGGTATTGTTTCCTTCTATGCAATAATCCATTTACCACGTGATAAACATGCTCTTCTCTTTAAAAAATTCCAAAAAATACTCAAACCAGAGGGATTAATGCTGGTTGGCTTAGGTTCACATGAATGGGAGGATACCGGGGAGTATTTTGGTGCAAAGATGTTTTGGAGTCAACATAGTACTGAACGATCATTGAAATTGGTTATGGACGCAGGATTTGACATTATCTTTGAGGAAATCAGAGAAAGGGGAGGAGAAAAACACTATTGGATTTTAGCTAGATCTAAGAAATAGAACAGTCTCTTTATTTCTTATTCTTCAACCGAAACGTTATTTTTATCTGAACAATAATTGTTATATTGAGTTACGGAAATGTAAATATGACAAACCCAAACATTGGGGGTAGTATAATTGACTACAGAGTATGGTGAAGAAAGCTTCTACTTTGATTATAAACCCAAATATAAGGTATTTCATGAATTAATGGCTAAGCGAATGCACAATGTGCTTCTAGTATCAAGCATATATGATAGTTTTATGATCGAAGAAGATGGAAGACTTTCAGATCAAATTTATGAAGAATTCAAAAATCTAAACTTAAGAACATTGCCCAGAATAACAAGAGTATCTTCAGCTGAAGAAGCTATTGGTATACTCAAGGAAAAAAACTTCGATCTCGTCATAACTATGAGGAGATTGGGAGAAATAAATGCGTTTTCTTTTGGTGAGCAAGTAAAGGAAATACAAGATATACCTGTGATTCTCCTACTTAATAGTGTTATTGAGATCAATTATGTTCCTGATTTTGACAAACGCAGAGGGATCGATCGCGTTTTTGTGTGGAATGGTGATTCTAAACTTTTTGTTGCGATAATCAAGCATCTAGAAGATAGACTTAATGTAGATTATGATACAAAAACTGGAGATGTTAAGGTTTTTATTTTTGTTGACGATTCAATTCGTTTTTACTCTCTTCTCTTACCTGAAATTTACGGAGAACTTATGCGTCAAACTCGCAGATTAATAACAGAAGGTACTAATGATTTTCAAGATTTACTCAAGATGAGAATCAGACCTAAAATTCTTCTAGCAGAGACCTATGAAGAAGCTATATCTTATCATGAGAAATACGGGGAAAATGTGATGGGGGTTATTTTAGATATAGAATTTCCCAGAAATGGTGAGCTCGATAAATCAGCAGGTTTTGCCTTCGCAAAGAAACTTACCAAAGAACACTCAAACCTCCCTATACTTCTACAATCAAGTAAGGAGAAATACAGAGAGCAAGCTGAAGAAAAAGGGTATTCATTTATTCACAAAAGGTCCCATGGAATGGTTTGGGATTTACGGAATTGGTTGCTAGAGAGTGTAGGTTTTGGTGATTTTATATTCAAAGACAGTGAAGGAAAAATATTAGGAAAAGCCAAAGACATCATAGATTTTTATGAGCAATTAGAAAAAGTTCCCGAAAGTTCTCTCATCTACCACGGAAAAAGTGATCATTTCTCAAACTGGTTAAGTGCTAGAGGAGAATTTGAAATTGCACAAAAGCTTAAACCACGAAAAGTTTCTGAGTTTGCTGAAGATGAGCTAAGAGCGTTTCTCATACGGATCATAAAAGAAGTTGTAATTGAAAAAACTAGAGGAATAGTAAATGATTTCTCTAGAGAAACTTACCATCCAGAAATTCTCTTCATACGTCTAAGACCTGGCTCTCTAGGCGGAAAAGGTCGAGGTCTTGCGTTTCTAATGTTTCTATTAAATTCTTTTATGATTGACGTTGAATTTGAGAATGTTATCATAGAAATACCGAAGACTATTGTTATTGGTACTGATGAATTTGATAGATTTATGGAAGATAATAATCTGTATAAATTTGCTCTTTCTGATGCATCTGATCAGAATCTTAAAGAGCGTTTTGTGAAAGCTAAATTATCTAAAAGTCTTAGAGAAGATTTGGATTTCTTATTAAGAGATTTAAATGGACCATTAGCAGTACGTTCTTCCAGTCTTCTAGAAGATTCTGCTTACCAACCTTTCGCAGGAATCTTTGACACATATATGATACCTAACAATAGTCTTAATGCAAAGGACCGATTAGAGCAACTATGCATTGCTATAAAACTAGTTTATGCATCTCCTTTTCTCAAACTTGCTAAAACGTATGCTGAAACCATCAGTCATACTATTGAGGAATCAAAAATGGCTGTAGTTATTCAGAATGTTGTTGGTAGAGAACATGATAATAAATTCTATCCTGATTTTTCAGGTGCAGCAGCATCTTATAATTTCTACCCATTTGGTGACTACATGAAACCTGAGGATAGGATTGCTCATGTAGCACTTGGTCTCGGGAAGACCATACTTGATGGGGGGGCTTCAGTTAGATTTTGTCCGAGATATCCTAAAATGAACTACTATTCAACTCCTGATATGTTGTTAGACTTAAGTCAAAAGAACTTCTATGCGATTGATTTAATGTACAAAGCATTCGACATTCTGGAAGATGATCCCTATACTGTAAAGTACAGTCTAAGTGATGCTATAAAAGATGGAACACTATCAAATATAGCAGATACCTATGATGTCAAATCTCAAATCCTACGTGAAGGGTATTTTAATGAAGGTGCTCCTGTTATAACTTTCGGTAATCAATTAAAATTGGATACTTTTCCTCTAGCTAAAATTATTACTAAAATACTAACAATGGGTGAGAAAGCTCTAGGGAGTTCAATTGAAATTGAGTTTGCAGGAAATTTCAAGAAATCCAAGGGTGAGAAAGATAGGTTTGTTATACTTCAAATTCGACCATATCTATATCAAGAAGCAATGATGATTGAAGAACTAAATGAAGCGGATATAAAAAATATAGTAGCTCAATCGACTCATGTATCAGGTAATCTCATCAGAAAAGACATACGAGATATTATTTTCGTGAAACCTGATAAGTTTGATAAAACACAGACACTTAAGATTGCAGAAGAGATTGATCAAGTTAATGCTAATTTATACAAAACAAAGACAGAATCTGTTTTAATTGGTTTTGGTAGATGGGGGACTGCAGATAGATTTCTTGGAATACCTGTTAAGTGGAACAATATCAGCAGCGCTAAGATTATTATAGAAGCAGGTCTAGAGGGTTTTCAAGTAGACTTTTCACAAGGAAGCCATTTCTTTCATAATATTGTGACATCTAATATTGGTTATCTACATATCAAATACAACAAAGATGATCAAATTATAAACTGGGACTGGTTGAAAGAACAGAAAATTGTAACTGATTTAGAATATGTAAGCCATGTAAGAACAAAGAAACCTCTGATAATCAGAATAGACGCTCAAAACGGAGAAGGATTAATAATAGAACCAAAATAGAAAAAAGAAAAATGAGAACAGGTTTTATCCTGTTGTTTTTAGTTTTTCAGAGTTTTACCAATGGCCTTGAAGGATCATTGCATTAGCTACTTTCTTGAAACCTGCTACATTTGCACCAAGTACATAGTTTCCAGGTTCACCATAATCCTTAGCTGCCTCATAAGCCATTTTGTGGATATTTATCATTATATCATGGAGTTTTTTATCAACAGTATTGCGATCCCATGATGTGAAGCTGAAATTCTGGGCCATTTCAAGACCTGAAGTAGAAACACCACCTGCATTTGCAGCTTTACCCGGTCCAAACATAATCTTGTTTTCAAGAAATATATCAACTGCTTCAGCTGTAGAAGGCATATTTGCTCCTTCAGAAACTGCAATTAAACCGCTATCAACTAGGTTTTTAGCATCATTACCATCAATCTCGTTTTGAGTTGCGCTTGGAAAAGCTATATCTCCTCCAATTTTCCATGGTCTCTCTTTTGGATAAAATTCCACACCGTACTCTTCTGCATATTCTTTAATTCGTCCTCTTCTCACATTTTCTAGTTCGAAGACATAATCTAATTTTTCTTTAGTGATACCATCTGGATCATGAATGAAACCACCTGAATCAGAGAGAGTGACAACTTTAGCTCCCAATTCTATACATTTTTCTGTTGTATATTGTGCTACATTCCCTTTACCTGAGACGAGACAAGTTTTACCTTTTATGTCTATATTATTTGCCTTTAACATTTCCATTGCAAAATATACAGAACCATATCCTGTTGCTTCAGGACGAATAAGAGAACCTCCGAATTCCAAGGATTTACCTGTCAAAACAGGTTCATAGCTTTGAGTAATTTTCTTCCATTGACCATATAGATAACCAATCTCTCTGGCTCCAACTCCTATGTCTCCTGCAGGGACATCAACTCTGCCTCCTATATAACGATAAAGTTCTGTCATCAGGCTTTGACAAAAGCGCATAACTTCATTGTCTGATTTGCCTTTTGGATCAAAATCACTTCCACCTTTAGCTCCTCCCATTGCTATTCCTGTTAGTGAGTTTTTGAAAGTTTGCTCAAATCCTAAGAATTTGATAATTCCCAAGTTTACACTAGGATGGAAACGAAGCCCACCTTTATAGGGACCAATGGCTGAATTGAATTGAACTCGGAAGCCTCGATTGACTTGAATCTCTCCGTTATCATTTACCCAGGGAACTCGAAATATAACCACTCTTTCTGGTTCGGTTATTCTCTCTAGTATCTTATATTTTTCAAATCTAGGTTCTTTTTCAAAAACCGGTATTAAACTCTCAAGAACTTCTTTCACAGCTTGATGGAACTCAGGCTGTGATTCATTCTTTTCTACTACATGTTCATAAACACGCTCAACATAACTCGACATATTTCATAACCTCAATACGTATTATGAATACGGATTCAATTTCTCAATTTTGCATTGCTTCAAAAAGTTTACGCTATCTCTGCAATAAATACACAAGGTGTAATGTCCTCGATACAGTTTTTGCATACCCGGAGTACTTTTTCATAATGTGAAAAATAGAAATAAAAACTCCCTCAAAACCTATTTCCAGACTTAACTTAACTTAGTTCTTTCTTAATCGAATCAAGTATTCTGTAAGAATCAGATGCTGGATCATGTTCTAGAACTTTTTCAAGAAGATTATTAATAGTAGGCTGAACTCTAACTGGAGCCATACTTACTTTTTCTTTAATTTCTGCCATTGTCAAACCGTTTGGATAAGAAGCAATTATTGAAACTACTTCAGCTTCTGGAACATCCAAAAGCCCGGAATCCATTAAATAGACAATGAGTTTGTTTTCTTCTTTAGCTGACTCTAGTCTCACACCTGCTTCACTTATTTTTTGATTTACCTCATCGATTTCTTGCTTTGTAGTTACCTGTAGTTGATTGTAGTCATTATCTTTCATATTCACAAGTTGAGTGAGTTCCTGGAATTCTTTTTCAAGTTGTACTTTCTTATTTTGGTAATCTTCTATTTGAGCTTCCAGATCTGTTTTCTGGTTTCGCTTTCTTTCCTCAGTATTTTCCAAATCAGATTTATTGCTTGAACTAATCTCAGTCTCAGTAGTAACGGTATCAATTGATTGTTGAGCTTGCATGATTTTTTCTTCTAAATCCTTGTTCATTTGTTGAAGGTTTTGTATGGTTGTTTCTAATGAAGTTAAGAAACCAGGGATAGCTCTTACATCATCTGTAGTCGTTTCAATTGTCATCTTGACTGTTGAAATAATTGATGTTTTTCTAGTTGATAATTCTTCAAAATCCTGTTTCAATTCGTCTAAAATTCTAATCATCTTTTCTTCCATCATTTCACTCACCTAAATATCCAACTCCATTAATACCTGGAATTTACCAGTATGTATATCAAAAGCTATGATGCCTCTCCTATCTAAATCAGTTAGAATATTTCTAATGATCTGGTCTGAAACTCCAGAGGTCTTCTTCAAGTTCTCCTCATTATCAACACCAGGAACAGTTAAACTTCGTATAACTTGAATTTCAGGAAAAGTAACTATATCTTGTTTTACTAGATATTTGAGAGCTTTCGATCTTGAAATCATTTTATTATACTCTGTTGACAATTCAGCGTGATGAATCTCTTTCCTTCTTAGTTCTTCTTTAGTTTCATCTAAAGTAGCTTGAGTGAGAACTTCAATTTCCTCGTCTTTACGCTTTAGTTCTGATATTCTCTCGTTTAAGGAATCAACTTGAACACTTAATTCCGTAAAGAGTTTCTCTCTTTCTAGAATCAAAGTGGATAATTGTTCAATATCTCGTTGATTACTAGAAATCTCGGATTGCAAAACATCCTTATTGTGATTTAATTCTTGTAGTTTTTGGTTCTTCTGATTCAGCTGAGCAGTGTTATTTGCTTTTTTTTCTTCCTCTTGATTGACTAGCAAATCTTTTTCTTCAGCTTGCTTGAAATAATCAGTTAAAATGTCATTAAAATCTCGAACTTTAGAATTAATCTCTTGTGTTTTACTTGTCATAAGTTGCTGGATTTCATTTAAACTCGTAAGAATTCTTTCAATATTATTTTTTGCAGATTCAAGGTTTACTCTACTCATATAATCTCCTCACATATACTGATGTGAAACTAATAACAGTTTATACTTTATTTTTATGTTAATAAATATTATTTCATTATGACATACTAAAAACAAATAAGAAAATTGAATAAAAAAGAAAAGAAAAACTATTTTGCGAAAACTTCAGGACTTTCTTCTCCACCTTCAATATTATGGCAATAAGCAACATGAGTTGCAGTGTACCATTTTGCAGGAGGCTCTTCTACACGGCAGATATCTGATACTAATGGACATCTTGTTTGGAATTTGCATCCTGGTGGTGGGTTTATTGGTGTAGGAATGTCACCTGTCAAGAAAATCTTCTTTGATCTCTTGGTTGGATCAGCAATTGGTACTGCAGATATCAATGCTTTGGAATAGGGATGCATCATTGATTCAAATATCTCTTTACTGGTACCAGCTTCCATAATCTTTCCAAGATACATTACATTAACTTCATCAACTAAGATTTTGATAAGGGAGAGATCATGAGCAATGAATAGATAAGTAAGTCCCATTTTCTTTTGTAGCTCAAGAATTAGCTGGATAATTGCTGCTCGAACAGATACATCTAAGTTTGAAACAGGTTCATCCATTACTATGAAGTCAGGTTCTAAAGCTAAAGCTCTGGCAATTCCTAATCTTTGTCTTTGTCCTCCACTGAATTCGTGAGGATAACGATAAGCATGATGAGGAGCTAATCCTACATCCTTTAAGAGAGTTAAAACCCTATAACTGGCTTCATCACCAGAAGCTACTCCATGAATATCAAAAGGTTCAATGATAATGTCGTGTGCAGTAGCACGAGGATTGAGGGAAGCATAAGGATCTTGGAAAACGATCTGTAAATGTCTCCTGATTTCCTTCATTTCTTCAGAGGTAAGTCGATTAATATCAATTCCTTTGAAGTATACAGCTCCAGAAGTTGGTTCTAATAATCTAATGATTGTTTTAGCTGCTGTACTTTTCCCACAGCCTGATTCACCTACAAGCCCAACTATCTTTCCTTTTTTGATTTTTAGATCTATCCCATCTACAGCTTTTAAATGAGCAACTCTAGGTCTTTTGTTGAAAGGTGGAATACGAGGTAAACCAAAATAAGCTATAATTATTGCAACAATTAATGAAATGCCTGCTATTTGATTGAAAGCAAAAACAACTATTGACCCAACAAAAGCAATCATAAACCAAGTGGTTTCAAAAGGAATTGGTATATCAAAGAATTTTCTTAAATTACTAACTTGAAGAATTACGTCTTCTTCCATTTCTATGGTTCTAATACGAGAATCATGTTGTTTTTCTGCCAATCTTTCAATTATTGTTTTATCAGTTCGACTCATTTTTCTCACCTAATTTATCGCTTTTGGGACCTTGCCAATCTCTCTTCTTTGGCCATGTTTTTGCATCCAAGCTTTACCTTCTTCTGAATAGATATGACATCTAACATCATGACCTGGTTCA
>JAGLTP010000501.1 GCA_023135215.1 Candidatus Heimdallarchaeota archaeon | reverse complement strand
TCAACTTCATCTACAATTTCATTTCCGCCATAGTATCTTTTCTTTGGATAACCTTCAGAGTATTTGTTGGTGAAAACACTACCCATAGCCTGAAGAACAGATCGATAGGTATAATTCTCAGAAGGAATAAGTTCTATACCCTCTTCTTGACGTTTTAACTCTCTAAGTAGCATATCAGCAACTTCAGGGTCAGTATTAGCTATATCATTCATTAGATTCATTTTTTAACCACTAATGAATATCTCAAAGTTTTCTTTAAATATTTTTGTAAATAGATAGAAACAAAAAACATACTTTCAAAATCAAAATGGAATCAATCGTTCATATCCTTTGTTTCCTTTGTCTTCTTTTGTTGTTGCATCAATTATAACTTTGATTGTAGTATTATCTTGTGTGTTTCTTGATGGATCAAGAGACGAACCACGAACGTTATCAATTACAATAATGTCCTTATTTCCCGCTCTAGTTATTGTTGCCCACTCTACAGCTTTTGAATCATGTACATCAATATCTTCATTTACAATTGTACACCATTTAAGTGAAGGGTGTGCAGCAAAAGCAGCTAGGGCTACATTCTTGGCGTCTCCAAGTTTTTGTGGTGTCACTGATACAACAGCATGGAGCCACCCAGAACCGCCTGGAGTTAAATATACATCATGTACTTTTGGAACTACCTTCGAAACATAATTGTAAATCTGTGTCTCTCTTGGAAATCCCATTAAGATAAAATGCTCTTCATAGGAAGGCAAAATGGTTTGGAATATTGGATTGTCTTTATGATAAAGTTTCTCGATTTCAACAATTGGTTGTTGTCGTATGTGATCCGCTGTACCGGTAATGTCAACAAAAGGTCCTTCCTCATATGTTTTATCTTTGATTATTTTGCCCTCTAGAATGAACTCGACATCAGTTGGAATAACTATATTGTATTTCGGAGTTCTAGCTACACTTAATTTACCCTTTAGAAGGGAGTTTGCTACAGATATTTCAGAATGATCGATAGGTAAGGGAGAAGAGGCAGCTAAACCTAAAATTGGATGATATCCTACAGCTATTGCTATTGGGGTGTCTTCTCCATTCTTACAGTTCTCAGCATAGATGTGATGCAAATCTCTTGGTACTAAGCGAATAGCACCTCTTTGGCTATCTATAACCATAACACGATGAATACTAGCATTAAAAACGTTAGAATCAGGGAATTTGGCAAAGATTATTCCTGATGTTAAGTATTTTCCTCCATCATTGCTGAAGAATTTAGGAATGGGCAGTTCAGAAAAATTACCCTTTTTTTGGTTTTGAAAAGTAGTATTTTCCTCAATTTCGTCTGGTTCAACAGGATTCTGAAGTGCTTGTAAAAACTCTTGATGATACTTATTTGAATTTAATATGTTGCCTAGTTGATTTCTTGTAGTGAGTAAGTTGCCTACTAAAGGAAAGGAAATTTCGGTAATGTTCTTGAAGAAAACCGCTTTTTCTTCATGTTTCTGTAAATAAGCGGTAACTTCTTTATCTAAATTAACAGATTCTTCAATTTCAACAATTGAATCAGATTTTTTTAGAGAGTCTAGATATGGCTTCAAGCTCATAAAATCACAGCGTTATGATTGAACAAATGACAAAGGATACAATGATTTATATATCTTGTTAGAAAGAAAACCTTTAGCAAAATGCTCCCTAAACAGCGGGGATTGCCGAGTGGTCAAAGGCGCTAGATTCAGGTTCTAGTCCTTAGTGGTTCGGGAGTTCGAATCTCCCTCCCCGCACCACAATTTAATCAAAACAATTTTTAACGCAGAAGAAGAATTCAGAATAAGATGAAAATTGGAATTATGAGTGATTCTCACGATAATTTGAACAATATCAAAAAGACAATTGAAATATTCAAGAAACAAGGAGTAGAAGTTATTTTACACGCTGGTGATCTCATTTCTCCTTTCTGTATTCCTCTTTTTGAAGAGTTCAGCGGAAGATTTTTCCTTTGTGCTGGTAACAATCTTGGAGATACTAAATTTTTAGAAACTTTGATAGAAGGAATTGGAACATATTACTCTGAAATAGGAGAAATTGAACTCGATAATAACAAATTTGCACTTTATCATGGAACCCATGAACCCATTACTAATGCTCTCTTTGATTCTCAAAATTACGACTATATAATAACTGGACATACTCACCACAAGGAAATGAAAGAAAAAGGAAAAACAGTTCTGATTAATCCGGGAGAAACCTTCGGAGATTTGTATGGAACCGCAACCATTGCAATTCTTGATACTGAAAATCGGAAAGTAGATTTTCATGAATTGATATAATTGACCTGAGTGAATGATCTTAACATGCTTACGAAAATCCCCATTATATCCAAAGAAATAGAAGCCTATATTACCGATTTATTTGGAGAAAATATAGCTAACAAATACTTTGACAATATAAGCACACCAATGGAAGAATATACACTTCATGTGTATAAAGATGAAGAAATAATAGATGAAATACTGCAAACATTAAAAAGAAATAAGTTTCAAGCCAGTATTCATAAAGAGTATTCAAATTTAATAATCTGTTCTCCTAATGGACCATTTCAACTTGACTCACAACCAAATTTAAAGAAAATAGTTGTAGACACGAAAGCTTCTGAAATGATATATCAAGGTGCAGATGTTTATGTACCAGGTGTAAAAAGAGCTAACAAAGTCAAACAAGGGGACATTGTTCAAATTGTTAATCAACAGAACATACATGTTGCAAATGCAGAAGCACAAATGAGTCACAAGGAAATGTTGGAGAATCGAAAAGGTTTGGCTGCAAAGAATCTTCAATCTCCCTATGTTGTCCCCAGTATTGAACAACTTAATCTAGACCACTTACCTATTTATTTTCAAAGTTTTCCTGCATATTTAACATGTTTAAATTTAGAACCAAAAACTGATGAAAGAATACTGGACTGCTGTGCTGCTCCAGGTAATAAAACAATTCATCTAAGTGAGATAGCTGGAGATAAAGCTAGAATAGTTGCTGTTGATAGATCTAAGAATCGTTTAAAGAAGTTAAGCGCAAAAATCGATAAATTTGGAATTACGAATATTGAAATTACATCAGGAGACATTATAGAATTAAGCAAAAAATGGAATATAAAATTCGATAAAATATTATTAGATCCCCCTTGTACTGCATTAGGTTTAAGACCACGGTTATCAATAAACACTACTACAGAAACTATCAAATCAATGTCAAGATACCAAAAAGCCATATTTCATGCATGTAATGATTTAATAAAACCTCAAGGAGAAGTTATTTACTCTACTTGTACTATTTCAAGAGAAGAAAACGAAGATGTAATTGAATATGCAAATGAGAAGCTTAATTTTGAAACAATAGAGCAGAAATACAAACATTCGGGTTATGCTTCTGTTGTAGAAGATTCGAAATATACTGTTCAAAGATTTATACCTGGGATTCACAAGACTCTTGGGTATTTTATCGCAAAAATGCGTAAGATTTAAGCAAATACCAAACTTTTTTTAATTTAGTAATCTCCCTTTTCTTGTAATGCCCTCTACAATAAAAGACTCATGCATCCTAATAAGAAGCTCAAGCAATAAAGATGCAAGAAGATTAGCTATCGACGCCTATCATAAATTAAAAGAAAGGAATTTTAACGTATTTTTGGATACTCTTTTATCAAAGGGAGTGGATGATGCCAACAAGATATGTATAGATGATAAAATAGATTTCATTTTTGTATTTGGAGGAGATGGAACAATACTAAAAACATATGCTAGCTGGAAGAATATACCGATTCTTGGAGTTAATTGTGGAAGAGTGGGATTTTTAACAGAAATTGCTCCTGACGAGTTCGAGAGCGCTATAAAGAAACTCGAGAAGAAAGAGTATTTCGTAGAAACCAACAGTACATTGGCAGTATCTACAAAAACATACCCAACAATCTCAGCAGCAAATGACGTCATAGTAACTTCAGATAAAATAGGGCAAATGATTCTTCTGAGAATCGAAGTGAATGACAAGTTCCTTTATACTGTGCATGGAGACGGATTAATAATTGCTAGCTGCGTAGGGTCTAGTGCATACTCGTTGTCTGCAGGAGGTTCTTTAATAATGCCTCAAGTTGATGCATTTACTTTAGTACCTATATGTCCTTTCTCAAAACGAGTAATTCCCATCGTTGTCCCTTCAACAGCTAAAATCACTGTAAAAAATCTAAGTAAGTATAGAGCAGGAAAAGTCGTGATAGATGGACAATCCTACTATAGTCTTGGTTATAAAGAAACCATAAAGGTGGAAAAATCAAATGAATCTATTGGTTTTGTAAGGTTTTCAGAAAGCTACGTATCTCGAGTAAGAGAAAAATTACTACGATTTAATCCTGATGATAAAGATGAGTAAAAAGGATTCAAAAGAGCAGAAATATCTTATTATCGATTCTACAGCCATAATTCATGTAATGTCTAAGGAAGATTTTTCTGACGAAAATACAACACTAGTTTTTCCTGAAAGCATTAGAAATGAGATACAATCATTTCAAGCAGAAGCAGTTTTTGAGGCTTTAAAGGCAGATAATAGGTTAGTATTCTCAACACCTACCTCAAGATCTATTAAGAAAGCTGAATCAATGGCAGAAAAAACATGCGATATTGTTAATCTATCTGAACCAGATCTCCAAGTTATAGCAATTGCATTAGATTTTCCAAACTCCACAGTAATAAGTGATGACAATGCAATCCAGAATGTATGTTTCTATCTAGAAATACCCATTAAATCATACTCATTTAAAATTAGAACGGCAAGAGAATATTTTTGGAAATGTACAGTCTGTGGACAAAAATACAAAACAAAACAAAATCAATGTATAGAATGTGGGAGCCCTACAATACGGTTGTTTGTTAAGAAAAAATTATCATGATTATTAATTCTTAAAGAAGAGATTCCAACAATTCAATGAGTGCTACAATAAATCGATCATTTATACTGGAATCCCCTAGAGTTACTAGAAACGTCTCATCTCTATGCTTAAATGTTGGGAACTCCTCAAAAGTACGAACTATAATCCCTTTACTACTAAGTTGTTCAAATAACTCTTTAACATTATTCTTATATTTAATGAAGATAAAATTGGTATCACTTCTATAAACCTTCAAACCATTTAACATTTTCAAATGCTCAAAGACTCTTTTTCTTTCAGAAACAAAACCGTTGATTAACTCCACAAATCTGTAAGGAGTTTGTAAAATATGATTAGTCAATAATAGATGTATGGGCGGAATTTCTTCAAAGGAGTATGTCTCCTTTAAAACATTCACGAAAGAAGGATCTGCTACCAGATATGCACAAGATGTAGCACCCAAGCCCCAAGCTTTAGAAAATGAACGAACTATTGTCAAATTAGTATAATTCTTAACTTGATTAACTAAAGAATACTTTCCAAATTCAACATAAGACTCATCAACGATGATTGGGACTTGTGTTTCTTTTACAAGTGATAAAATGTCATTTTCATTTAGTTGATTAGCAGTAGGGTAATGAGGGGAAGAAAAAATTACAGCCTTTGGTTTTGTTGAATCTATTTTTTTCAACATCTCATCTAAATTCAACTCAAATCCTTCTGTTAGATTAATACCTTGAATTTTCAGTTTCTGGTTATTTGCTATTTTGTAATAGATTTCTTTATCCGGAATTAGTAATATTATCGAATCTTCAGGTTTAGTAATTGTAGATACAATTCTTTGAATAAGTTGATTATGTGTTAGTCCGGGGTAAATTGCAGTAGTTTCAACACCTAAGAATCGAGAAATTTCTTCAATAAACGAATAATAATCAACAGGATAGCTTTCCCTCGGGTCAATTGATTGAATTTCCTTAACAAGCATTTTCCGTATTAGCGAAGGGGGAATAAAGAGATTGTCTCCCAGACTAAGATCAAGAATCTGATCTAGAGATAAATTATATCTCTCCGCTATTTCTTGTCTCTTCTTCAATCGTTCAAGTGCATACTGTGTTAATGAAATCTTATATGACAGAAATTTCACCTGTTTGTTTGGATATTAACTATTCTTGAAGCTAGAATTAAAAAAATCTATTGGTAAAGTAAAGGTTAGTATGTTTTTTTTAATTACATGGTAGGAAATGTTATTAAGTATATGAAAAGAGCAAAATTAAAAAGGAATTATTGATATTTTGTATAATAGACTGGTGTAACTATATGGTTCACAAATTTACGGTTGAGTTTCCAGAAAGAATATGGAATGCAGTAAAAGAGAAGAAAGGTTCGGGATCAATCAAAGATTTTTTGATACATTTGATTGAAAAAGAATTCGAACTTCGAAAAATCAAAGCTTTTATTTTAGCAGGAGGTGAAGGAGCAAGATTGAAGCCAATAACAGAATCAATACCTAAAGCTATGATACCTGTAGGCTACAAACCATTACTTGAATATAACCTTGATTTGATAGCTGATAGTGGAATAACAGATGTTGTGCTACTTATTGGAAAGCTGGGAAACAGGATAATGAAACACTTTGGGCAAAATTGGAATGGATTGGAATTAAGTTATGTTAGCGAAGCCACAAATCTAGATACTGCAGGAGCAATATACAATGCAAAAAATTTGATTTCAGGAACGTTCATTGTAATGAACTCGGATATTTTAACTAACATTAATCTATCAAATGTAATTGATTATCACAAAAAGCAAAGAAACGAAAAAATTGCAACAATCTGTGGGATTGGAGTAAGTAGTTATTATCAATTAATGGGAAAAACTAGTGAAAAAGGACTGTTTTCAGATTATGGGGTATTTTATGTTAATGATACATCGGAATGTCAGGTAGTGAAATTTGAAGAGACACCAACAAAAACTCAGCTAGATGGCTACATCAATACAGGTATTTATGTTTTCGAACCACAAATTGTTGATTACTTGACTGAATCTGAAGGTAAATCGATTTCAAATGATATTATTCCAATGCTCATAAAAGATAATCAGCTTAAGGCATACATTTCACCAAAAAATGTTTTCTGGATTGATGTAGCACACCCAGAAAGATGGAGTAAAGCGTGGGATGTTCTTTTTTCCGGAGCTGTAGAAATCTAATTAAA
>JAGLTP010000500.1 GCA_023135215.1 Candidatus Heimdallarchaeota archaeon | reverse complement strand
AGAGCTTCAAAGAATCTTATAGTGAAATCGTAAAATCCTGCTGCTTGAGGGCTTGGTAATATGATTAACGGAAAAACAAGAGCACTCATTACAACATTTGGTAATATTATAAGCAACCCCAAGAATAATTGAACTAAAAATCCCCCTAGTTGTCGATGCATTCCCACTTCTTCCCATTTTTCGTCTGTTTTTATTTCCTTACTCACCTCTTCAAGATCTTTCTTTTCTATGGGATTTTTCTTAGAATATTTTCTAGCATAAATAAATCCAATACCTGTCGCTATAATTGTCAATATTACTGATACTCCTAAGACAACTGTCTCAATAGTATGGGGAACGGGTGAGTATTTCCATTTTGCATATGAAAGATTCGGATTTTCAGATGTAGAAGTCATGGTTAAATATAGTAAATAATTGAAATAAGGCCATTCTATCATCTCTGTATTAGAAGTCATTTGGGGGTAGAAATTAAACACTATTTGTTTATCATCAGAAGAGCTAACTATAAGAGGAATGCCAGGATTTTCACTAACAGAACTTGTTTCAACTAAAATTTCTCCAGTTAAATCTAGGCTTGTGTAATTGGATAATGTAGGAACAGAGTTCCATTGAATATTGTTTATGAATAAGTGATCCTCTCCAGCCTCTGTAGGTATGGGTAATGCATAATCATCATAAAGAAGTCCTGAGGTCGAAGAACTAAGACCAAAATGAACAAGTAGACTGGCATTATTAACCAGATTTTCACCAACAAAAATAATTAATCCACCTGAATAAGAATCTAATAGAGATACTTCAGACCAAGTAGGAGCATAATCAAGAAGTACTAAACAATCAATTCCAGATAAATCAGAACCTACAATTTCTTGACTAGAAACCACAAAAATTGGATCTAGTTCTATTCTAGCAAGAAAAGCATCTTCTATCTCAGTTCCAACTAAAAAAATATTAATAGTATCTTGAGCATTGGTTCGACTGCTTAATGAACTTGAAAGAATTATAGATAACGTAATAATTGTAAATAGAAAAAATAACTTCTTTCTCATAATAACTCCTTAGGATTATCGAGAAAAGTAATAGCTAGTATATATTGTTTACTCAGTAGAGTGGTGAGAGATATTGTTACTAATCAAAACTATAGTAGTCTACTTCATAACCTTCTGATCCCAGAAAATCTCTATAATTTGTAAGAGATGCTTTTCTTAAGAAATCTATTGTTTCCTCATCTAACTCTTCAATTAAAAGATCTTGAATTCGTGCAATAAAAAATCCATAAATGTTGTCAAATTCCTTGATTCTATCATTAACATGCATGAAATTAAAATCATTAAGAGGGAGCGCTCTATTCATTTCCCAATCTCTGGTTGCACAGATTAGAATAGCTCTTAATGTTTCTCTAGTTATACTAGGCATAGCATTAAAAATACAATCTGTGAATATATCGACGATTTCTGTTTGTTTTTTATTCAGAATTCGTTTTCGAATGCTTATTTTCACTGCGTTGACTTTGCCTTGATTAAGCTCGAATCTAACGCTCATTAATGAAACCTTAATCCAAAGTTATCTATAAAGTTTTTCAAGTGAACCAAGGAAAAGTGATTCTTTTAATGAAATGCTGTTTAATATAGCATAATAATTGTTCGAATAAAGAAATGGTGAATGATTCTTTACCTTACTTAATACTCAAACATGATTAATACGTTAGTAAAAAAATATAAGGAAGACATACCATCCATAGGTATGGTTGTTTATTTTGAGAAACCGGGAAACTATGCTGATGAGGTTTTAGAGATTGTAAAAGAGAGAGTGGAGAAAGGAGGAATTAGCCAGATTGTAATTGCTACTACATCAGGAGCTACAGCATTAAAAGCGATGAATTTTTTCTCAAATGTTAAACTAATAGCAGTTACACACCAAGCAGGATTTCGAGCTCCTGGAGAGATGGAGATTCCAGTTGAAACAATAAAAACACTCCAAGAGAATAAGGTTACAGTTGTAACAGCTACCCATGCGTTAGCAGGTATTGGTCGTGCGATTCGCAAAAAGCATGGAACCTGGATGATAGCAGAATTAATTGCTGAAACATTCAGAGTTTTTGGTCAAGGAACCAAAGTTTGCGCGGAAATTGTTGCAATGGCTGCAGATGCAGGAGTTATTACCTTGGATGATTTAATTGCTATAGGTGGAACAGGTAGAGGAGCAGATACTGCCTGGGTTATCAAACCAGCACATACACAAAATTTCTTTGACATGAAAATAAAAGAACTTCTATGTAAGCCTGCAAACTAAGAGAAGGTAGTGACACAATGATATTTGATACTACTCAAGTGAATTGGACATTTGTAGCTATTACAGTTCTACTATCGTTCGCTATCTTGAGTCTTATTTTTATTTTCAAAGCTCTAAAAATGCCAAAGTGGCAAGTTCGAAAATTAGGGCACATGATTCTGCATTTGTTTGTTGCTTTTTTCCCTTTTTTCGCTGAAAATGTTTTTGATGTTGTTGTTACTCTTATTATTATTGTTGCTATTCTGTTTGTTGTATCTATTATACCTAAGTTCAGTTTTGTTCAAAGAATTATTGATGAATGTACTAGAGAGGGAGAACGAAAATATGAACTGATTTTAAATGGATTCTCATCTGCCTTTGCTCTTCTTCT
>JAGLTP010000050.1 GCA_023135215.1 Candidatus Heimdallarchaeota archaeon | reverse complement strand
AAGTTGTGGATCTACGCAATAATAATTTCTTAAAATTTTATGTTCAGTAATGTTTTTTTAGTTCTCACTTTATGGTAATTTATGTCTAAGCTATTTTCAGCTTTTAAATTGGGAAAACTTGAACTGAAAAACAGATATGTAAGATCAGCGACAACCTCTTACTGGTCAGATGAACAAGGGATATTAACTGATCCTATTTTAGATTATTATGAACCGTTAGCTAAAGGAGAAATTGGGTTAATAATCAAAGGTCATTCTTACATTAATGAAAAAGGTAAAGCTCACACAGGTCAATCTGGATTAAGTGACGAAATACATATACCTAGAATGAAAAAGTTGGTTGAAATAGTCCACTCTTATGGATCACGAATTATTGCACAGTTGAATCATGCAGGAGCAAGCAATCCTGCTGATCGTGCTACTGCTTCAATTTATAAGACAGAAAATTGGGAAGCTAGAGAGTTGTCTGTTGATGAAATCGAAAATATAGTTGAAGATTTTGGAAAAGCTGCTGAGAATGCTATTAAAGCAGGTTTTGATGGAGTGCAAATACATGGAGCTCATGGATATTTAGTAAGTCAATTTTTATCAGATATTGTGAATAAAAGAGAGGATAAATTTGGAGGTACACTCGAGAAAAGAGCACGTCTGCTTTTTGATATTTATGATAAAATAAGATCCAAACTTGGTTTAGATGCTATAATCGGAATAAAATTAAACTGCGATGATTTTGCTCCGGAAAATGGATTCAGAATTAATGATTCTATTCAAGTAGCAAAATGGCTCAGTGATAGAGGAATCGATTTCATAGAAATCTCAGGTGGAGGATTTCAACAAAAACCAGAAATTAGAAAAACAAGGGGGAGAGCTGGAGAAGAATCAGGTTACAGTGAAGCAACTTGGGGAGAACATGCAAAGAAAATTCGTGATGCTGTTCCCAAACTTCCACTAATACTTGTAGATGGTATTAGAAGTAGAAATACAATGGAAGATTTAATAGAAAATAAAATTGTTGATTTAATCTCGATGAGCAAACCTTTCATCAATGAACCAGATTTTGTAAAACTTCTTAAGAGTGGACAAGAAAAAGCTTCTTGTATTGATTGTAGAAAATGCATTTCAGGGGAGTATTTTGGAAAAACTATGTTACGATGTTTCCACCGTTTTCCCTAATATTTTCCTTTAGACTAACGTTTAAAAGGCTCATAAAGAATTATCAGATGAGAATATGACTCCTCTCACAAATGAAAGCTTAAAACCTGTTTTAGAGAGACTGCTTAAAGAAGCGTGGGGGGTTAAGGAAGGAGAGAAAATTCTCGTCATAAGTGATTATCCCTCTCCTGAAGATTTCCAAACAAAACCTTTGTCTCTTCTTGAATCTATGATGGAAAGGAATATTCTTGCTAAAAGAATTAGAGACACTATTGAAGAACTGGTACCAAATAAAGTTGTCCTTTACTTTATGAAACCAACTTTTGAGCATTATAAAAATCCTGAAGATAGAAAATTGAAAGAGAAAATTCTGGATTCAGATATTGTGCTAACTCTTACAGAATTTTCTTTAACTGATGTTCCAATTATTACTAAGCCTTTAGAAGAGAAAAAACTTAGACATATATCTGGACCACAAGTACCTCCAGATATTTTTGTTCCTGACGGACCTTTAGATGTTGATTATTATACGATGGAAGGAATGACAACACAATTATTTAGTTTAGTACAAGGAGCTAGAAAAATAGAAGTTTTTGATGTTGCAGGTAGTCATTTGACACTTGAATTTCTTTACCCAGTAGATTGGTTATGGGAGAGCGGATTCGCTACTGAAAAAGGAATGTTTAGTAATTTACCAGCTGGAGAAATAACTTTAATGTTACCCTATACTCAAAGAGACTGTACTATCTCAGGAACATTGAATATTTTTCCAGGGTGGCAAGATGATCTTACGCAACTCCTCTCGCTGACATTAAAAGATAATCGTCTTGTGGACGTTGTTGGAGGAGGAAAAGCGGGTGAATATCTTCAACAGCTTATTTACAGAGAAGATGTTCGAATTGTTCAAGTCGGTATTGGTACAAATCCCCAAGCTAAGGATCCTTTGTGTCCAACAGTTGCTGATAAATTCGTAGGAATGGCACATGTAAGGTTAGAACCTGATGAAAGAGTTGAGCATTACTACTTCCCTATTTCAAAAATGAAAATAAATGAAAAAGAATATTCAAGAACAGAGCTTTTTGAGAATAAAGAAACTTAATCGTAAATCTCAGGATTTATGATGTGACTAGGTCTATTACCAAACAATGCATTTTTGAGATTCTCAGCTGCAATTATTGCCATATTTGTTCGTGTTTCTAAACTAGCAGATCCAATGTGTGGGAGGAGAATAACATTAGAGAGTTTTGTTAATTCTTTATTGAACTTTGGTTCTGCATAATAGACATCAAGACCTGCACCTGCAATCAGTCCTTCATTCAAACCTTCAATTAGCTCTTCTTCATTAATTATTTGACCTCGAGCAGTATTAATCAAATAGGCTGATGGTTTCATCAATTCTAATTCTTTTCTCCCAATTAAATGATGAGTTGCTTCAGTATATGGGGTGTGGAGAGTAACAAAATCCGATTTTTTGAGAAGTTCTTTGAGAGAAGCAAATTGAATTCCTAATAGTCTCTCATCGTCCTGAAATTTGGCTCTACTATTGTATATTACTTCCATTCCAAATCCTTTAGCTCTTTCAGCTACAGCTTTCCCAATCCTTCCGAGCCCAACTATTCCAAGTGTTTTTCCACTAACATCTCCACCAAGAAGAAGCAAAGGATCCCATCCATTCCATTTTCCTGATCTAAAGTAATTATCAGCTTCAACTAATCTTCTAGCTGTTCCTAATATTAAGGAAAATGTCAGATCAGCTGTTGCATTTGTAAGAACTCCTGGTGTATTCATGACAGGGATTTTTCGAGCAGTAGCTGCTTCTATGTCTATATTATCTACTCCAACTGCGTAGTTACTTATAGCTTTTATTCCTGTTTTATCCATAATCTCTGCATCTACTCTATCGGTAAGCAAAGGTATAAGTCCATCACAGCCTTTAGCAAGTCTTTTGAGTTCCTTTTTCTTTATTGGTCTTTTTTCTGGAAAAACGCTTACTTCAAAATGCTCTTCAAGAATGTCAATACCTTTCTGAGGAATTAAACGTGTAATAAACACTTTCTGTTTCATTGATATTAGATTTGTATAATAAAAATAAAGTTTTGTGATAGAATCACTGAATCCAACTGATTAAGTTATTTTATACCCAGCTTCTTCCCAAGCTTTCTTCATTACTGGATTGTTCTTGAGATATACATCCACCATTTCCTTAGATACAGTATTCAGAGGGCAGGAGAAATTTATACATTGAGAACAGAATCTTCTTTTTAGGACAATTACAAACATGAAACCGAAAATAACAGAAAGGATATCCAAACTAAGTAAAATCATTAACTTCCAAAGCTCATAACCACCTTCAATCCATAAAGTTCCGAGTCCATATGATATTGTGATTACTGGAAAGAGAAGAAAAGTTAACATTCCCAATAGTGTCACTGCTTTTTCCCAGTTCTTTAATGGACCTGGTTTATATTTCCAGATCTTAGGCATTCCATGTTTGCTTGATTGACAGTACAAGATTTTTCCTTTTTTGCTATAATATGGACAGTGAGAACACAACACATACATTTCAATGAAGATAAAGTAAGCAATAGTAAAAACTAGATATGTTAAAACAAAAACACCTATTCCTGCCCAACGTCGAAGAAGATATAATCCATACCAAGAAGGGAGTGTAAAGAGAAGATAAATCCCATAAAAACTAAGAACTCTTTTTCTATCCCACTTACAAAGTAATTTATCTGCTCCCTCACATTCTACACAATTGGATTCCTCATCCCAAGTACATGTAACTTCCATATCAGATTCATTTGTTTTATTTTCTTCTATTGTCAAATGAATACCTTCTCAATAATTAATAAATAATAAATAATTAAACATTTCTAGAAAATTCTATTTATATTTCAGTCTAATTCTTTCTTTTACCAATTGCTATGAAAGTTCCTTTGGATGGTTTTTGAATCGACACTGTCAGATTTTGTTCCTCACACATCTCTGTTAATTCTTCAGGTGAGAGAAACTTGCTTCTGAAACGAACAATCTTTTCAAACAAAATAAGAAGCCAGTTCCAGAAATATTTACGATCAAATTCCCGAATTATTACTTTTCCTTCAGGTGCAAGAGTTGTGTAGCACTCCCTTATTGTTCCCATTTGGTCTCTGATATGATGAAGTGTATCGTTTACAAAAATCTGCTTTAGAGATTGTTCTCGAAAAGGCAGATGTTGGCTAAAACCTTGAACTAACATGAATTTTTTAGTTCTTTTTTTTGCTTCGTTTAGCATCTTAAAAGATAGATCTAAAATTATACAACCATTTGCTTCCTCTACAAAGTATACCCCAACTCTACCGGTTCCTCCACCTAAATCTAGAATTGGTTCTTCAGGAACAATAGGAAGATATTTTCTTAGTTTCTCATAATTGAATGAGCCGACGAAATCATCATATCTATGTGCTATTTTTGAAAAAGTATCTTCGCTCATCAGTTCATCTCCAATAATATATCACACTTGGTATGACCATATAGATAAGAAAATCCACATGCTTAAAATACTTACTAGAAACAAACTCAAGAAAATCTTCTTCCATAATTTCATATCCGCTATCTCATTCCTCAACACTAACATCAATGCCATACAAACTAATGGAAGAGAGAGAGCAAGTAATAACAAACTGAAATTGAACCACCCAAGAAGAGGTTCTCCTTCAGGATAAATTGTTTTCATCCCTACTATTTCAGAACGAAAGATGACTATGAGAGTGATAAAAGTATATGGGGTTCCGAGACCTAAGATACCAACTAATCCGACCAAAATCCATGCTTTTTGTAAATCAGTTGGATTAACTATAAAAGGTAAAGCAATGATTGTAAAGAGCATTATTACAATATAGGCTATAATCAAGCTCAGATTCAATTTGCTTTTCATTTTTATTTTCAAAAGAGCTAACAAACCAGTTTCTTCTTGTTCTTCTGTTAGTCTCCCACTATCGATTTTTCTCTTTGCAATTAGGTAAGCTACAATTGCCCCTATTATACCAACTGCTCCAATGAGATTAGATATTATAAAGTAAACTTCCTGTTGCAACAGATAGAATTAAAGGATAAATAAAATAAATCTTCCGCAATCTAAGTATGAAAAATTTAAGATTTAATAATTTGATATTCTGGATGAATTTCTAAAAATTCCCTAACTATCTCTTCTGAAACTCTGTTCATAGGGCATGAAAAATGGATGCAATGTGTGCATAATTTGGTATAGAGATTAATTATGAAAAAGAGATCTAAAACAAATGTACAAAAGATAATGATTGAAAATAGTATAATTTTCCAGTTAGAGGTTATATTCACACTACTAATCATGAAGCTTAATCCTATGAATTGAGCTGTCAAAGGAAATATAAGAAAGAATCCAAGGCCTACTAAATAACTGATACTTTCGTATTTATTCATTGGTCGTAAATTAAACTTCCATATTTTTGGTAGAGGTTCTAGAAATTTTTTCTCTTTGTAATAAGGACAATGAGAACATTGTACCAAAGGTCTGAAGAGGACGAAGAAAATAGGAAGAAAAATACTATAAGTAATAATAAATGAGCTTTTCCCAGTCCAAATTCTTAACAAAACCAAACTTACAGTCGAAATGAACATGTAGGGGGAAAGGAAAGATAAGTAGCTAAGCAACAATTTTCTGTTCCAATTACAATTGAGTTTTTCAGAAAAACTTTGATTGATTATTTCATCCTTTTGAAGCATCATCAATCCTCACTATTTTCCTTGCATAACTCTATAGTATTTTGGATAGGTTTTCGACTGATGTTTGAGACATATTTCTTCAGATATGCTTCTTTCTAAGGGGAATACCTGTCCTTTGTAAGTTTGCAGCTCTTTGTTAATCTTATTTGCAAAACACACACTTTTTGGTAAGCCGATTATTTTATTCATCTCTTTCCATAACTCTTTGACATCCTTATCCAACACATTACCAAAAGAAAGTGGGACAAAATCACAAGGGAGCATCTCTCCATTTGGAGTGATATATGAGTGCTGAGTCCCTGCACCACATCCATATTTTGAATCGCTTTCTGTATGTGCAAATGTAGTCATTTTGGGAAATCTTAGTTTCCTGTTAATTTTGAATTGCAATTGGATAAGCTTCTGTCTGGTTTCTTTATCGAAGAAAATTCCCTCTCTACCATCGGTGTAAAATAACTTCCCGCTTCTTATTGGTTCGAGAATTCTTATTTCATGAACATTAAGTTCTTTTCCAAACCTGAACATCTCGAATAGAAAATCCTTTGTTATATCTTCTTTTCGGAGTACCGCTTGCATCATTGTATAAAGACCAGCTTTTCGACAATTCTTGAGAGCATCTATGGAATTTTTGAAAGCATTTTTGTTTTTACGAAATTCATTAAAATATTCTTCATCAGTTGAATCAAGACTCACTCCAACAGCAAATAATCCATTTTCTTTGAAAGATTTAGCTTTTTCGTAAGTCAACCCCTTCCCATTAGTATAAAGTATAGTCACGCTTCTTTCATCAACAGACGAAATAATTTCTTCAAGATCTTTTCTTAGTAATGGTTCTCCACCAGTGAAACCAATTACAGAAGTTCCCATTTCTTGAAGATCCGTTATAACAGATTTCCATTGTTTTGTTGTGAGTTCCTTGTCACTAGTTCTTCCCTTTGCACAGCAGTGATCACAGTTGTAATTGCAGGTATAAGTTAATGCCAAAAAAAATGATATTGGAGCAGTACGTTCAGCATTCATTTGTTGCGTAAAGATATTTTTTGTATTAGGTGTTGCTTTTGCTTGCTGGGAGAAAGCAACAGAAGGCAATGGAGGGGAAAAGGAGGATATAATATACTGTCCTTCGTGTTTAATGATTTTTTCTCCGCTTAGCATAACAACTCTAGATTTTAAGGAGTTTTTTATGGAGAAGTTAGGATCGTCTTTAACTAATTTGTACCCTTCCCGAAAGTTCTTTCTAACTCCTTTGTTTAAGAACATTCCAAGGATTTTAAAGAAATTTCCCGAAACCATTTTGTCACCTTTGAGATGATTTTCGAAACACGGCTAGTATAAACTTATGATTGATTCTGTATTGATTATCATGAGCAAGAGTTTCTTTTATTTTATCAATGATTTTTTTCTCAATTGCTTTGCTTTCTGTGAATATTTTACCTGTTCCTGCTATTGCTCCTGTTTCTTTTAACCACTTATAAAGTTCGTTTGGAGTTTCAAACATCACCCATTCATTCACTGTTTTTAGACTGACTGTTTCAAATTTATGTTTAGCAAACCAAGCATTTAAACTCTTCTCACTCTTAGGAAGGTTAAATCTAATTTCCATAATTTTGTTTATTATAGAAGGGTCGCTTTTCATTAAATCAAAATATATCTCATATATGCCTTCTAAAGTTCCTCTGCAATTTAAAATTATGTGAACTGTACCATTTCTCTTTAATATACGGTTAAACTGTTTAACAACTCTTCTTCGATTAAAATATGGAAGAGCAAAACCACAGTAAATAGAATCATATTTTTCAGGTTCTTCCATTTTTAGAAAATTCATGCCATCTTGAAGAACAAAAGTGCATCGTGAATCATCTCTATCCAATTGTGCAATTTCAAGCATTCTCTCAGAAATATCAACTGCTGTTAAGCTAAGATTAGGATTCTCAAAACTACTTAACAAATTATTTGCGATATAGCCAGTTCCACAAGCAAAATCCAAAACAGTAGTGTTCGTCTCTTTTTCCAGAAGATCTAATCTCAATATCTCATCTGTGTATTTCTTCATTCTATTTATCCATCTTGAATAAGTTTTGGAAACATCGTTGTATTCTTCTTTATACTCATCTTTTCTGATAACCTTCCCTAATAAGAAAAGATAAATGAACTTGATATAGAGACGTATTGATTTTAGAACCTTCACCTGCTTTCACAATTTCCTTCTAAAGCAATCACTGTACAAAAGAAATTAAGTATAGTATATATAAAAAAGATTTGTAGAAAAAAAAAGAAGTTAAGTAAAACCTTCTCTAAATCTTCTAGGTGGTGGCTGAACTGGTTGCTGAAGAGATTGCTGTTTTTCAGCTATCATCGACAATTGTTCTTTGATTTTCACAGCTTCATCAAGAAGTTTCTGGGTTTCAATCGT